>CAYUUB010000021.1:0-14445 GCA_964447725.1 uncultured Oscillospiraceae bacterium | reverse complement strand
AGATTTTCATATCCGGGTTCGTTCCCGGAAGTACTTCCACGCGGGAAAGCCCGCCGATAAATTGTTGTTCTCTTTCTTCCTTCTTGGATACCAGCATGTTCGTTTTTCTCCTTTATTTCCTTTTCGATGCCGCGGCCGCGAAACACCGAATAAACATTTTTCTATTTTTTCTTTCGCCCTGAAACATTGCCCTCGGAAGACGGTTGTCCGCTATCGCTTCCGACGCGAGCCCGCAATCTGAAGCGGAGCGTTCGTTCAGAAATGCGAGCGGGTCAGTCGGCAAGGAACCGCTCAAGCACCGACATGTTCCTGCGCTCCGCGGAAAACGGATCGTTCAGATAGCGCCCGCCCAGTTCCGCGGTGAGAATACCTTCGTATCCGTGTTCGGTAAACGCGGCAAGCGTTTTCTCCAGCGGGTATTCGCCGTCGCCCCACGCCATATGCCCCGACGGGGCTCCGTCTATGAAATGGCAATGCACAATATCGTTTCCGAATTCGGTAAACCACTGTTCCGCGGTCTCGCCGGCGACGCCGACGGCAACGTTGTCAATCATCAGTTTTACGAAAGGATGGTTCACCATCGATATCAGCTTCTTCGCGTCCGAAATGGTCAAAACCAGGTTGCTTTCCATCGGTTGCAGCGTTTCAAGCGCCAGCAGAACGCCGTCTTCCTTCGCCGTTTCCGCAACGCTCGCAATCATCTCCGCAGACCGCGCAAACGCGTCCTCGCGCGGTTCGTTTGCATAGCCCCATCCGGAATTGATCGCCATGACTTTGCAGCCGAGTTCCGCCGCCGCATGGACGCCGTTTGTAAAATACCGGAGGCTTTTCCGCCGCTGTTCCGGCGAAGCCGCGGCAAACTGGTACTGCCACTGCATGCTTGGCGAGGTAAGCGACACGTAGCGCAGTCCGCGTTCTTCCGCCATCCGCCTGTATTGTCCGCAGTTCGAATACCCGTCGCTGTCCAGAAGGAAGTGGGGCGAGCCGCACCACATCTCCAGGCTCGTGATTCCGCAGGCGCACATGCTTTCCAGATATGCCTCATAGCGGTAATGCCGGTAGTGCTGGTTCATTCCGGCAATCTGTGCGCGCCGAAGTTTCATAACCGTTCCTCCGCCAGTTCAACCGCCCGCCGATTCGCCCGGTCGGCGCTTTCCGGATCGTTCGAATACCGTTCGTTCGGACAGTATAGCGTCATCAGCCCTCTGTAACCGGACGACGCAAGATCGGCGAGCGTTTCCGCCAGCGGATAACACCCTTCGCCCCAGGCACGATAACCGTTATTCCTGCCGTCCGCCAGTCGGATATGGAAAACCCGGTCGCCGAGGTCCGCCATCCACTGTTTCGGCGTCTCTCCCGCCTGATACGCCACATGCGTATCCAGCAGTGCCCCAAGCGTATCGCTGTCCACGCGCAGCAGCATTCTTCTTAGTTCCAGATACGAGCGAAGCACGGGGGCGTCCGTTTCCAGCGCCGTCCCCAGCGCAATTCGTATCCCGAGGGACGCGGCTTCTGCGCAAATATACCGAAGTGCGACAGCCGCATTGTCCCGCAGGCGTTCGGGCTCCTCGTCCCAAATCCCGTTCGCCGGATAAATGCACAGCGTTTCCGCCCCGAATACCCGCGCCGCACGCACACAGTTCCGATAATACGCAATCGACGCTTCGCCGAACTCCGAATACGGTTCGAAAAACAGGCTGTAGCCATACGGTTTTACGGAGAATACCGGCGTCCGCAAGCCCCGCCGCCGCGCAAGCCCGGCGCAATCGGCGCATTCCGCGCAATCATAGCGATCGACCAGCATATGCGGCACGGAGGCGTAGATATCCGCCGCCGCGCAGCCCTGCGCAAGCTGCATGTTCACAAAATCGCCGAACGGTAACGATAGATACTGTACGCTGCAATTCAGCAGCCGTTTCGAAACGCTATACATGCTTCAATTATTTATATCCGTCCACGCAGAGCTCAAACCAGATATAGTCCATCGGGTCCCCTTCCCGAACGTCCACCCGATGGTGCGCTCCCATGGGAATGAACGTAAAGTCGCCGTCTTCCACCTGTATCGTTTCGTCCTCCGCCGTATAGCTGTACTTCGCGCCGGGCAGCGCATAGCACCACTGCAGCAGGTCCGGATGCATATGCATGCCGACCGTACACGGCCCGTGCCCGATCACAGCCCCAAGGCTGTAGCGGCCAAGAAAGCGGTGCTCGACGACCATGTAGGATTGAATGCCCGGCGTTTTGAAATCCTCGTCATATGTCCAGCAATCGCGCAGCGCCTTGAACCTTGGCAGCGTAATGCCGATGGCCCCGAAACGTTTGATATCGTATTCGCGCATCTTGCCGACAAACTGCAAAAACACCATGTCCGTGCCGGCAAAAATCGAAAATCTGAATTGATCGAACTTGGGAACGAAAACCGCCATTTCGTTTATATTGTTCGCATAGCCGTCCATCGCAATATAACCGCTGCCGGAAACAAAGTAAAAAATCTGCACTCTGTCGCCGAAGGGGAAAACTTCCGGGGACCAGCTTTGGCCGGCCTTCAGCGTGCATCGGTACGTTTCCGTATCTTCATAGGCGCCGGGAAGCATTGGAACGCGCGAAAGCCCGTCACGGAAATCGTCGTGCATGTCGTCTTTTTTGCAAATCTGAATCGTAGACATTTTTCTCTCCTTTAAACGCCGCAACGCTCCACGTCACGGCAAAACTTCCATCGGGATTAAAGCACTTTTGAAAGAAATTCTTTCGTGCGGTGATGCTGCGGATTGCCGAACAGCTCGGCGGGAGAGTTTTCTTCAACAATGACGCCGCCGTCAAAAAACAGAACGCGATCGGCAACTTCGCGCGCAAAGCCCATTTCGTGGGAAACGATGATCATGGTCATGCCCTGTTTGGCAAGGTCGGTCATAACGTCCAGCACCTCCCCGATCATTTCAGGGTCCAGCGCGCTCGTGGGCTCGTCAAACAGCATCAGCTCAGGCGACATTGCCAGCGCCCGGGCAATCGCAATGCGCTGGCTTTGCCCGCCGGAAAGCTGGTTCGGGTAGCTGTCCCGCTTGTCCGGCAAACCAACCAGGTTAAGGTAATGCGTCGCGATTTTTTCACTCTCTTCCTTGCTCATTTTTGCAACCTTCTGAAGGGCGAGCGTGATATTGTCGATTACCGTAAAATTCAGGAATAAATTGAAGCTCTGGAACACCATGCCTATTTTCTGGCGCATCTTGGTCGCTTCCTTGCTTTTTTTGCAAAGATCGACTCCTTCCATCACAATTTTGCCGTCCGTCGGCTCCTCCAGAGCGTTCAGGCACCGTAAAAACGTGCTTTTCCCCGATCCGCTTGGTCCGATGATAACAACGACTTCGCCGCGGTGAATATCCAGATCGACGTCCTTGATAACTTCCAGCGCGCCGAAGTTCTTCTTTAACCCGCGAATTTCCATAATATTGTCCGACTGTGTTTCCTTCATCTGCACGTAGCCTCCGAATTGTGATGTTTGTAGAAATGATAAGGGCTGTTGTTTGCAAGTGCTTTTAAAGTGATATATCAGTTATTCTTGATTGATACTATCATAATGCCAGTCTGAAAATGGTTTGTCAACACTTCGATCTTGAGCTAAACAACAAAAAAGGCACATATTACCATAATATATTGCCTTTTTCAAAATTTTTGTAATTTTACTGAAAATCGATGTGAAAAAACCGACGCACCGCTTGGATTCCTGAAAAGTCGATCTAATATATTAGATTTTATTCGAAATAATTGGGATATTGATTCAATAAAATCGGCAACAACCGTCGATAGCCGATATGCCTCAGCATGAAGTGTTTTATGTCCTGCGGCAGGTTCCTGGATACAATCATATCGTAAATCTGCCGGTGTTCGTTGTAAGGCACCAGCATCTCCGCATTATCGTCGCCAAGGCTTACCACAAGCTGGCAGATTCGCCGGTGGTGCGTTGTGATCTGCTGCAGGCTGTCCCAGCACCATGGCTTTTCCACGATTTGAAACAACGTTTTGTGAAATTCCTGATCGCGTATAATGAAATCTTTCGAATCCTTGTGGCTGATGGCTTCGTTCTGCTGATTAAGGCTGTTTTGCAGACGCGCCAAATCGGAGGACGACGCCTTAAAAACCGCTTCTTCCAAAACATGCGTTTCCAAAGCATGCCGCATAAAGATCCCCTCGTCGACATAGTCTAAATTGATTTTTGAAACGCAGGAATGGCTCTGCGGATACGAATTGATCAGCCGTTGAAAGCGCAGGCACATAAACGCCTCCCGAACCGGCGTGCGGCTGATGCCCAACATCGCCGCAATCTGGTTGTCGTTGAGCAATTCGCCGGGTTCCAGCACCAGGCGGATGATGTTGTCGTACAGGATTCTCATGGCATAATCGTTGCTCGACTCCTGCGGCTTTCTGGGCAGGATAACCATATCTTGTATTGACATTATTATTATCTCCAAATTTGATAAAACTAATATACCACATTGTATTTTCAGTCACAAGCACTTTATCGTCAGTCTGCAGGATCGATCGCTCTTTCATCGGAAAAGCTCTAAAATCCCGCTATTTTAAGACCAAAATCTGTTAAAAGCGATCCGTGCAGCAGTCCCCAATTGTTAACGCGCGAAAGTAAAAGTAGTATACAAGAGCAGCGTGCGCTGTTCGTCCTGCGGCAAACGAAAGAAAATATCCGCCGATACCGGTGCGCCGGTTCGCGCGGAAACGGCCGGCCTTTTTTTGTGCGGCGGTACGTTTCGTGTCCTTTCGTATTCGGATGCTTTGATAGAAACGCGCTCCGGCTACATATACAAAAACAACGGGCACGTCCGCTTTTCCGGTCGTGCCCGTTGTTTCGCCGTCGTTTTTCAGGATGGTTTTATTTCGGTATTTCGCTGTAAAGCTGCGCGAGATGCCTGCCGATATGTGCTTCCAGGCGATCATAATAGAGCGCGTCGTTTTCACGCCAGCAGCGATACAGACGGTCCCGGAAGCGATACGCCCCGTTTGCATCCTTCGCGTTCAGTATCAGGCCGTACGTAATGTGGATCAGCTGGCGGGCGTCGTTTTGTTCAAAGAGCCCCGGCAACTGCGCGTCCGTCAGCGTCTGCAGCCCCGGTATCTTATTCAGGTCCGTCGTCACATGGTAATATTTCGTCGCCTCGTGGAATACGGTCAAAGCAAACGCATGAACCTCCCTGTAAAGGGACGGGGCCACCATGGCGATCACGCGCATGGCCTCCAGCCAGTTCGTCCCCGCGGTTTTTACATGAAAATTACCCTGCGTCAGCCGCCCGATGATCGGGAACACGGAAAACTTGTCCGACCCGGAATGAATGGAAAGCTTATAACCGAATTTCCGCGCAATGGCCGCATGCACGCGCATCTCCGCTTCAAACTGTTTCAGATCGCCGATGTAGTCGATTCCCTTTTGGAATTCGCCGCAAAAGCGCGGCGCCACCGTTGCAAACCTTACCCCACGGCGTATCAGCTCGCTTGCAACAAAATAGTGCTGCGCGGGCGTTGTGGGCGTCATGGTTTCATCGATCGAAATCTCGAAATCAACGGGTTTCCCCTTGATGTGCGTTTCGTAAATATGGACCGCGTGGTCCAGCGCGGCAGAGTAAATCAAGCATGCGCGGCGAAACTCCTGTTCGCCGAACGTGACCGCCTGATCCTCCACGGCAAACGTTTTGTTGCAATAGAGCGCCTCCAAATCGCCGTCGGAAGCGTAAGCCGCGTCCACCTGCTCGTTCGTCATGCCGGTAACATCGTTGCGAATCTGTTCGCTGCAGTCCAGCGTGATCATCGTGTAGCCGTTGGAGAGCGCATATTCGACCTCTTCGTCGGTTTTCAGGTGATCTCCGTCCGCTCCAAACCCCTTCTGGAAATCCTCGCGAAAGACCGCGAACGTCACGCAATCCAGAACGTCCGCATAGGTGCGGCCGGTCAGGTTCAGCTCCCGGATGGACTGCTGCGCCAGTACCGGGACCGCATCATACGCCTCAAAAACCCGCAGATGACCGGGCGTTGCGATTCCGAGACGGTCGCCCACGCCGACCGTGCGGATGCTTTCAAGAATCGGCCGGGGCGCCGTAAAGGGAAACAGCTTGCGCAGCAGCGCCGCGTTTTCATGCGTCAGCGGGGCCAGCAGGACGCCGTCCTTTTCTTCACCGGTAAAGCCTGGGTTCGGGCCGACCACGGATAAAACGTCCGCGTCGGTGCCGCGCAGCATCGAAACAGTCGCAGCGCCGGCACGATGGGTAGATTTCGGATATGTTTCCATTGCAATTTCTCCTTTTTACAGATTAAAGAACGCTTTTACATTGTTGTAGCAAACGTCCTCTATGATTTTTTTCAGATATTTCTCTTCGGAAAAATACTCGCCACGCTCCACAAGGCTGCCAAGATAGCTGCAGAGCACGCGCCGGTAAAGCTCGTGACGCGGATAGCTAAGGAAGCTCCGGCTGTCCGTCAGCATGCCGACGGACAGACTCACGGGATAGAGGTTCGCCACGGCCTCAAACTGACGCTGAATGCCGTATGCCTGGTCGTTGAACCACCATGGCGCACCGAGCTGCACGTATCCCCGCGCGGGTCCCTTGCAAAAGGCCGCCGCAAGGATGGCGTAAGGTTCCGCATCCGTCGCGTTCAGTGGATACAGGATCATTTTGGGCAGGTTGCCCTCCGTGTTGAGCGCATCCATCAGCGCCGCGAGGCTGCGGACATCGCTGGCGCTGTCCGTGCAGTCGTACCCGGTATCGGGGCCCAGTCTGGCCGCCATGCCGGTGTTGGCGTTGCGGAGCGCGCCGATATGAATCTGCATCACAAAGCCGTTACGCGCGTAGACCCGGCCCATCTGCAGCAGAAAGGCCGAACGGAATTGGTCGACCTCCGGCTTGGTCAACTGCCCGCCGCTGCGCGCTTTGGTCAGAATCGCGTCCAGTTCAGTCTCGGTTGCATCCCTCCAGATAAAATTGTCGAGACCCGCGTCGCTCACCATGGAGCCGATGCCTTTAAACACCTGCAGCCGCTTTTCAAGCGCCGTAATCAAATCGGAAAAACTGCGGACCTGCATCTGCGCGGCGGCCTCCAGTTGCGGCAAGTATCCGGCAAACGGCGCTTTCTCGCAGTTCATCGCCTTGTCCGGGCGAAACGCGGACAGCACCTTTACGCGGAAAGCCGCGTCTTCGCGAAGCATCTTATGGTAGGTCAGTTCATCCACAGGGTCTTCGGTCGTACAGACGACTTCCACGTTGGAATGCTCCATGCACCAGCGGGGACACATATGCTTCTCGGCGATGAGCGCTTTTGTGCGGTTAAAGATATCATCGGCGTTGTCTGCGCACAGCGGTTCGTCGATATCGAAAAACCGCTTCAGTTCCAGGGCGCACCAGATATACAGTGGATTCCCGATCAGTTCCGGCATGATCGACGCGAGCGCTCCGAACTTCTCCCGAAAGCTTGCGCCGCCGGTGATCAGCCGTTCGTCTATGCCGAACGTCCGCATCGCGCGCCATTTGTAATGGTCGTGGGCGAGCCACATTTCGCCAAGATCGGTAAACTGCTTGTTTTCATAGATTTCCTGTGGGAGTAAATGGCAGTGATAATCAATGATCGGCATGCCTTTGGCATACGTATTGTACAGATGCCTGCCGGTCCCGTTGGTCAGGAACAGCTCCTCGCTGAATGCATTCTTCATGATCTCTCTCCTTTTGTCGATCGTTCCCTGTTCCGGTTATGTCGTTCGCCCTTCCTAGCGGTCATTGCAGTTGACGGAACAAACCGTTATCATACATCGGAAGGCTGCTTCTGAAGATCATCTCGCTGCCGATGTAGATCACGTCCTGCGGCGGGCGGACGCCCTTTATAAGGTATTCCACAAGGTGTTTCACCGCGATGTAGGCCTGCGCATACGGGTTTTTATAAAGCAAATTCGTAAAAACACCGTCCCTGAGGAAGCGGACGTTCTCCTCGAACAAGTCGCTGCCGATCGCCGCGAGCGCGCCCGCGCGCCCGGTCTCCAGCAAAGCCCTGCCGAGCAAAACGCTGTTGCGTGCGTTGACCGACCAGCAGGCGGAAAGGTCGTCCCGCCCGTTCAGTTCGCGTAGCAGGTGCTCGTATACCATGCGCTGCTCGCCGTTTTCATGCACTTTGTAAACTGGGTTTTTGTAGTTGTTTTCGCTGAGATAGGCGTCGAATCCCTGCGTGATCATATAGTGCGACGGAACGATGACGTCCCCCGCCAGGACGAGAATCCCGCTGTCCTTTGGAATTTGTCGTGCCAGGAGTTCGGCAATCGTTCGGCCGATGATCTGGTAGTCCGGCCGGATGCAGAGCAATCGCCCGCTCTTTTGATTGTCGTCGCCTACCAGCACGACCGGTATCCCCCTCTGAACAAACCCCTGCACGGCGGTCATGCCGCGTAAATCCGCATAGCCGGTCGTGATCAGCCCGTCGATCGCTTCCGTTTCCAAAAGAGAGGACAGTTCGCTGCCCTGGCTGTTCGGCCCCATATAAAACGGCACCTCGACAAGGCTGACGTTAAAATCGCTTCGGTCAAGGATGCTCTCGCGCAGGCCCTGCCAGATAAACGAATAATAGTACCTGCTTTCTTCCGTCGGGCCCGGAAACGCGGCGGCAATTCGCAGCGTCTTGCGCTTGAGCGACGCGGCGACGGTGTTGGGACGATAATTCATCTGCTTTGCCAGCTCCACGATCCGGCGGCGCGTTTCCTCGCCGACGCCGGGTTTGCCGTTCAGCGCGCAATGCACCGTGCCGATCGAAACACCGGCGCGTTTGGCTATATCCGTTATCGTCGTTCGCTTATCCATAAAAAATCAGCCTGTTGCAGAACTACAGAATCGTTACTAAAACGTTTTTGTTATATCGAAAGTATAGTTGAGCTTTTTTGCTCTGTCAAATGTTTTTCCCGTTCTTTCGCAGAAAAAGTTGTAAATAACACCTAGCATGCGCGGTCCCACTCAAAACCAGTGCCTGAACACGCAAACATATGATGCTGAAATCCCGTTTTGACTATAAAAAACGTTTTGTCTGACTGTTCTGTTGTCCTTTCGAATCATGTCCGGTACGCAGAGAGCCGCCCTTAACCTTCCGGCAGCATCTCCGCCGTCACGGGATAGTAATCCGAATTTTTCTCCGTCGTATCGGTGTTTTCCACAATCAGAAGCGACGTTCCCGGCGTGGCGATCAGGTTATGCCATACGCCTTTTTTCACGTTATAGAGTTTCTTTTTCTCCATCGGCAACAGGGACACCGTGCCAAGGTCATCCCCTTCGCCGTCTCCGATATACAGCGTGCAGGTTCCTTCCAGCAAGACGAACACCTCGTCCGTTTCATTGTGCCGCTCCAGATACGGCGTCGTGTCCCGGCGGAACACTGGCGCGTCGTTGAGTATTGCGACCCGCCATCCATTGTAGTCGATCAACGGTTTGTAATCTTCCCCCGTGTGCTCATGGATTTCGACAAGCTGTTTCATGATTCCATCCTCCCGTAAAAGCCGTCCGGATTTTTCCCGGCGCTTCTTTAGCGTCCTTTATTTTAATATTTATAATACCATTTCCCGAGCGTATTGCACTGTTTTCGTTTTTTTGTCCGGCAAAATATTTCCCTGCAGCGTTCTCCCCGCCCGTAAGAACCGGATTTTCGCCAAAAAACAAGCTCGCTGCCTGTTTGCTCAGCGGCTTGTTTATAGTGCCCCCGGACGGAGCCGATATGTTTTTTTGAACAGCGAACGACCCGTTTCAATTTGCACAGCGCCGGCGGCGGCTTTTGTTTGGATTTCCGCCTCGCGGCGGACCGGCGCCGTCAGGAGTCCAGTCCGTGAAGGCGAATGTTCTCCCCAAGGATACCGGCTCGCCCGCCGAGTTCGATTCCGCGGCGGTTCTCCGGATGCACGAGCAACCACTTGTTGACGGCGCGCAACACGCCGTCTGTTCCCCCGGAAAGCGGCAGGTTCGTGCCGGCCGGCAGAAGAATCGCCGCAATAAACCGGCCGCCGCGCACGGGTAAGGGCGCAAGATGCAGCGTCAGGGGAAGCAACTCCACCACATCGCCCTTTTGCAGATACAGCCCAAACGCACGGCTGGAATCGTATTCCCCGCCGGCGATGTCCGCATGGTCGCCAAGCAGCAGGACAAGGTCCGTGCAGGCGACGACCACCTCGCTGGACTTATGCCACTCCATGCCGTTCATCCTTTTGTTTCCGCCGTAATTCCAGCCTGCCTGAATCGGAAGTTCGGCAAACACGCTCCGCTCGATCTCGCGCGTGGCGGCATCGGCGGTCATTGCGTCGTCGCGCGGGATGTAGACGTTCCCTTCTTCCGGCAATATTCGCTCCGCCGCCGCAAGAAACGCGCTGACATCCGCGGATACCCCGCGGTATAACGCGTGCTCCGGCGTGTCGGCAAGCGAAAAAATCGTCAGCCCCGGATTGTTTCGTTTCAGCGCGTCCAGCGCCGTCATAATACTTCCAATCCTTTCAGCCGGGCAAATATGGCCATGGGTTTGCTGAAATCGCCGTACACCATGGAGACATGGTGCGCAAGCCCGCTGTATATCACATCGTCCAGTAAGCTTTGCATAGGCTGCTCGAAGCGGACCCTGGCGTAAGTGCCGGTGAGCTCTTTGGCCATGGGGACGGCCTCCCCGCGACGGTTGAACATGCGGTAGCGTCCGTTGACGCTGTCGAGCCGCGACATGTTGATCGGGCCGCTTTTCATTACAAAGCCGGCCGTCACGCCCTTGCCGCCCGCGTGGTACGTATCCAGCGTGCAACTGCACACGCCGTCGGCGAGGTTGCAGGGAGCGACACCGCAGTGCCACATCAGCGCGGAATTCTCCTCGATGTTCACCTGCGAAAGATCGGCCATGAAGGGCGTTTTTGCGCCGGCCGCCCGATGCGCGACCATTGTGATCGCGCAGTCGAGATCGCCTTCGCAGCTTAGCAGCAGGTCGTCGCTTTGCACGATGCTCATCGCGGCGCATGGCGCAATGCCGTAACCTGCGGCAAATTCCGGCCAGCAACGCAGCGCGATGGCGTTGAGCGAGTTGTTCTCCGCGAACGCCCGAAACTTTGCGGAAAGCTCGGCAACCTTTGTTTGCTTTTCCGCGTTCAGGGCGGATACGTCGAACGCGCCGCGCATCATTGCGGAATACTTTTCAACCAGCTCCGGACCGGCGGGCGTGTCCCAAAGGTCCGTCAGGTCGTAGTGGTCGACGATCGTGCCGAATTTTTGGTACATCGCCAGTTCGTCGACGTCGACATTGAAGAAGCCGTGCGCATGCGAGCCGATGATGCCCACATGGCCGTCCCTGAGCGCGCGGATCATGCGGATTGCATCCAACCAGTCTTCGTCGATCGTGCTGCCTACGGTATAGGTAAAGTCCGTAACGCCGCTTTTGACCAGGTTGCTGGCGTTGAGGTTGACGCCGCATACGGAATTGAGGCGGATCTTCCCTCCGTTATAGGGAAGTTCCGGCAACCCCCACAGCAGCAGCGGCTTATCCGCATATTTTTTGATCTCCAGCAGCAAATGCCCGAGATGGAACGTGCCGCTGACAACGGCGATGCCGTCCACCTGTTCGGCGGCGAAATACCGGCCCGCAGATATCGCTTCGTCCAATTCTATGATCGGCGACTCGATCGCGGCGACCTCCACGTTCTCCAGCCGGCGTATGTCCGACAGGATATTGCGGTAAAGTTCGCCTGCCGCGGGATAGTCGAAGGTGTTGCGCACGAGGCATACGATGCCCAGTTTGATTTGCTGTTTCATGGTGCCTGCGTCCTCCGTTGCTTAAAACATCGATTTTTCCAGCTCGCCCACTTTTTCGGCGGCGCCGGCGAGCCAGCCTTTGCGCCATTCTTCAAGGTCCTGCAGCCATTCGGTATTCAAAAACGTTTCGGCCATCTTAACGCCCATCTCCGGGGCGACGATCCAGCCGCCCATGCAGAGGATCTGCGCGTTATTGATCGCGCGCGCCATCTTGGCGGCATAGACGCTTTCGCAGGCGACGGCATAGACGCCTTTATATTTATTGGCGAGGACACTCATGCCCGCGCCGGTGCCGCAGATGATAATCGCACGGTCGTACTCGCCGGATTGCACCTTTGCGGCGACGGCGGGTGCGACGAGGAAAAACCCCTTCGCATTTTCCGGGTCTGTCGTACCCAGATCGTCGAACTCGATCTTATTTTCGATCAGATACCGCTTTACGGCCTCTTTCAGGGGGAACCCGGACTTGTCCGAACCGATGGCGACTTTCATGATAAACGCTCCTTCTTTTCCATCACCGCTTTGCATGCGGCGACGATATCCTCTTTTGTCATGCGATACCGTTGCTTGAGATAGGGAATCCTGCCGACTTCCCCGAAGGCGTTGTCGATGCCGACGGCGCGCATCACGGTTGGGCGTTCGGCGGAGAGCACTTCGGAAACGGCGGAATACAGCCCGCCGACCGTACTGTGGTTTTCCGCGGTCACCACGCAGCCGGTCTTCCCGGCCGAGCGGACGACGGCTTCGCGGTCGATGGGTTTAATCGTGTGGATGTTGATCAGTTCGGCGTCGATGTCCGCTTCCTCAAGCAGCGCAAGGGCTTCCACGCTCTCCTGTACCATCAGCCCGCTGGCAAAGATCGTCACGTCCCCACCTTCCCTGATCGTGTCCGCCTGAAAGAGGTCAAACCTGTAATCCGGGCCAAACACGTCCGGCAAAACCTTCCTGTACAGGCGGATGTAGACCGGGCCATCGTAATCGCGAATCACCGGCATAGCCCGCTCCAGTTGGACGGCGTCCACCGGTTCGAAAATCACCATGCCGACAAGCGAACGGATCACGCCGATATCCTCCAGCCCCATATGCGTGCCGCCGTTGAGTTCGGCGGAGATTCCGGGGTCGGTGCCGACGATTTTTACGTTTTGTTTTGCGTAGCAGACGCTGATGGCCAGCTGGTCGCAAACGCGGCGTGTGGCAAACGGCGCAAACGTCGTGACATAGGGGATGTAGCCGTAACTCGACAGTCCCGCCGCAATGGACACCATGTTCGCTTCGGCGACGCCGCAGTCCAGCGCCCTTTCGGGAAAATCGTCCCGGATGCCGATGGTCCCGCTGGCCTTTGCAAGGTCCGCATCCACCAGCACGATCCGCGGGTCGCTTTCCATCATATGCTTCAGCGAAGTGCTGAACACCTCGCGCATTTCCCGATTGCTCATGCTTCACCTCGAATTTCCGCAACGGCGCGTTCCGCGTCCTGCATTGAGAACGGCATGTTATGGTTGCCCGCGCCCTTGCTCTCCACGAACGACACGCCTTTGCCCTTAATGGTTTTGGCGATGATCATGGTGGGCTTTTCCTGCGACTTGGCGTTTGCAATAGCCGCGTCGATCTGCTCAAAATCATGCCCGTCGATGACGATCGCGTTCCAGCCAAAGCTGCGCCATTTCCTGTCGAGCGGGGCGATATCGTTGATCCGGCTGACGGGCCCGTCGATCTGGAGTTGATTGTAATCCGTAAACGCGATGAGATTGTTCAGCCCGTGGTTCCCGGCGAACATCGCAGCTTCCCAGATTTGCCCTTCCTGCGATTCGCCGTCGCCGATGATCGCGTAGATGGTTGCGCCGTCCCCCGCCAGCTTGGAGCCGACCGCTATCCCCACCGCGCAGGAGAACCCCTGCCCAAGCGAACCGGTCGTCATGTCGATGCCCACGGTCTTGTTCATGTCGCAATGGCTCGGCAGGTTCGTGCCGGAAGCGTTAAGCGTCAAAAGCTCGTCCAGCGGGAAATATCCGCGCAGCGCAAGCGTTGCATAGACCGCCGGGCCCGCGTGCCCTTTGCTCACGATCAGGCGGTCGCGCCCCTCCATCTTGGGATCGGCCGGATCGATATGCATGTGCTTGAAATACAGGCTGCCCAGGATTTCGGCCAGGGAAAGGCAGCCGCCGATATGCCCGACGCCGATGGAACCGATGCACCGCACGGTCTGCTCGCGTATCTGCCTGCAAAGCGCAGTTCTTTCCTCTTCCATATGAATTCCTCTCGTTAATTAAAATCCTTAATCAAATATACTCTCTTATAAAATCGCTGTCAAGCGGTGAATAATCAAACGGAAACGCGTCGGCTCAGCCCTTGACTGCGCCGCTGGTGAGGCCGGATACGATCTGTTTCTGGAAGATCATATAGCCGAGGATGCTCGGCACGATGCTGATGACAATCGCCGCATACATGGACACGAAATCGGTCGAAAACTGGTTCGTGAAGTAGCGGATGCCAAGCTGTATAGTGCGCACATTCTGCGACGACGTCAGGAGGTTTGCAAACACGAACTCGTTCCAGCAGGTTAAAAACTGGAATGTCGCGGCCGTTACCAACCCGTTTTGCGACAGCGGAAGGATAATGCGGAAATACCGCCCGAAAAATCCGCAGC
>CAYUUB010000020.1:0-14957 GCA_964447725.1 uncultured Oscillospiraceae bacterium | reverse complement strand
CGATCTTGCAGCCGTATTCCCCGAGTTCGCCTAAAAAACCGTCGTCCGTGACCGTTTTCAGGTTCGCCGTGGTCAGCGTTATGGAAGCGCCGAAAAAGATGCCGCGCCGCTTCAGCGCGCGCATGCTTTCGTGAAGCGCGGCATAAGTGCCGTTTCCGCGGCGCGCGTCGGTCTGCGCTTCGCCGCCTTCAATGCTGACGATCGGCACAAGGTTGCGGTGACGATCGAGCAGCTCGACGAGCGTTCCGTCCAGGACCGTGCCGTTCGTAAAGACGGGGAACAGGATATCCTGATGCGCCGCCGCGCATTCGAGCACGCCGCGCCGGAGCATCGGCTCGCCGCCCGCGAGCAGCACGAACGAAACGCCGATGTCGCCGGCCTGCCCGAACAGGTCGTCCCACTGGCCGTCGGTCAGCAGGCCGTCCCCGCCGGAATCGTTGCAGAGATGGTTTGCGCGGGCGTAGCAGCCTGCGCAATGCAGGTTGCAGCGGTTGGTGATGCTGGCGATCAGAAAGGACGGAACGTGCCTGCCGGATTGCGCGTGCTGCGCGCGCCTGTTCGCCGCGCGCCTGGCAAACGCCGCATATTGCAGCAAAAACGCCGTTTCTTTCGGATTTTTCAGCGCGGCCTTCATCGCGTCGGAGACGATGCTTTCCACGCCTTCGGTCAGGTATCGATCCAGGTTAAATTTGCCGTCCATTTGACATTGTCCCCCTCGGTATGGCAGGAATGCCATTCAAATAAGTAGGATACTATCAGATGTTCCCGAAAAAGACAATCAACCGTCGTTCAACCCGTGAAAACAGAGCATTTTTAATTGACGGGTGTTGATAAGTGTGCTATATTCATTATTGAACTCAAGTCCATATTAAAATACAAAAAAAACAGAATTCTAACAGGTAAAAAGGAGTTGGCGACGGTATGCAAACGCAGAAAAAGGAAGAGGTCGTGCGCGTCGTGAAGTTCGTGCTGTTTTCCGCATCGGCGGGACTGATTCAGACGCTGACATTCACGCTGATGTACGAACTCCTCAAGTGGCCGTACTGGCCGTGCTATCTTACCGCGCTGGTGCTCAGCGTGCTTTGGAACTTCACGCTCAACCGCGCGTTTACATTCAAGTCCGCGAACAACGTGCCGATCGCGATGCTCAAGGTAGCCGGTTATTACGCGGTGTTCACGCCGGCTTCCACGCTCTGGGGCAACGCGCTGACCAACATTGGCTGGAACGCGTACATCGTGCTGTTCGGCACCATGCTCATCAACCTGACGACGGAATTTTTGTTTGATCGGCTCGTGGTGTTCCGTGGCAGCATCAATTCAAACGCAAGAGCGCAGCGCAGCGTGGAGAAGGCCGCGGCGGTGGAGACGCAGAAGGAGGAGACACTATGAGCGAGCGAAAGCGCATGAAAACCCGAAAGGCGATTTTGCATGCGGCCAAGGGATTGTATGAAAAACATGGCGTCGGCAACGTTCCGTTCGACGATATTGCACAGGCGGCGGGCGTTTGCAGGACGACCGTATTCAATCATTTTGCCGACGCGGGAGAATTGCAGACGGCGCTCGCGGTAGCGGAAATCGGGGAACTGATCGACTTCTGCGAGCAATCGGAGCTCCGCGGGCTCAAACTGATCGTGGCGCTGTTTGACCGGCTGATCGCAGACACGGTGAACTATCCCCGCGTCATGGTGCGGCTGACCAACGCGACCATTCTCGGAGGCGAAAGCGGGCGCGTCGGCGAAATCGAGCGGCTGATCGCGCGGCACTACACAGTCGAGTTCGGCGCGTTTCCGCCGGATGCGCCCGCTTCGGCGGAACTGCTTGCGCAGATGACCATGGGGCTGTATTACAGTCAGGTCAACCATCTGCTTGCGCACGGGCTTCCGTTCGACGCGGAAAGCATGCGCAGCACCATGCATGCGATGCTGAAGTATCTGCTTCGGCTTGAAGTGCTGCCGGAATAGGCGAGCGAACCGATACGAAAACACAAAGACATAGAAGAGACGTCTATGCCGCAGGAATACGAACACATATGGAGGAAAAGAACATGGAGAATTGTGGAATCAGCCGCTGGGACGATCCGAACGAGATCAACGCAAGGCTGAAGAACCTGACAGGCAAACCGATCTACGAGATTTCGGGCGAGTATTATGAACAGGATATCCTGCGCTACTTCGACGAGCGGTGCAAGCAATCGCAAGCGACATTTGAGGAAGCGAAGAACTATATCCCGGGCGGCGTCCAGCACAACCTCGCGTTTAACAAACCGTTTCCGATCTGCATCAAAAAAGCGAACGGCGCATATCTTTACGACGCCGACGGTAACCGGTATATCGATTTTCTTCAGGCGGGCGGGCCGACCATCCTCGGCAGCAACAACGAGGTCGTCCGCAAAGCGGCGATCGAGCTGCTCAACGACTGCGGCCCGGTGACGGGGCTTCTGCACGAAGCGGAACTGCTGATTGCAAAAGAAATCAACCGGCATATGCCCGCGGTCGAGATGTTCCGCATGCTCGGCAGCGGCACGGAAGCCGTGATGGCGTCCCTGCGGATCGCGCGGATTGCGACCGGCAAAAAGCGGATCATTAAAATCGGCGGCGGATATCACGGTTGGTCGGACCAGATGGTGTACGGGTTGAAAATCCCCGGCAGCCGCGCGTTACTGGAATCCCACGGCATCCCGCACGCGTGCTACAAACTCACCGACGAAGTGCGCCCGAACGATCTCGATATGCTCGAACGGATGCTCCGGCGCAACCGCCTCAAGGGCGGGACGGCGGCGGTCATCGTCGAACCCGTCGGCCCGGAGAGCGGCACGCGCCCCGTCGCGCACGAATACAATGCGAACGTCCGAGCGCTGTGCGACAAATACGGCGCGCTGATGATCTTCGACGAGGTGGTCACCGGGTTCCGCGTGGCGCTCGGCGGCGCGCAGGGCTATTTCGGCATCGTGCCGGACCTGACCGTATTCGGCAAGATCGTCGCGGGCGGCTATCCTGCGGCGGGCGGCGTCGGCGGCAAACGCGAGTATGCGTCGCTGATGGCGGCGGGCGTTGCGACCGGCAAGCACCGCGCTTACGTCGGCGGTACGCTGGCGGCCAACCCGCTGTCCTCGCTGGCGGGCTACACGGCCATCCGCGAGATCGAGCGCACAAACGCCTGCGAAATCGCGGGGAAGCAGGGCGACAAGCTGACCGACGGCCTGAAAAAGCTCATCGAACAGTACGACCTGCCGTTCGTCGCTTACAACCAGGGGTCGATCGTACACCTCGAATGCACGGGCGCGATGAGCTTCGATTATTCGTCCATGAGCTTCGTCAAGTCCGCGATCGGGCTTCTGCGCAACAAGGACATGATGACGCGCAGAAAGGAATCCATGGAGCGCATGGGCGCAGCATATATGGCGAACGGCATCGTCACGCTGGCGGGCAGCCGCCTGTACACGTCGCTGGCGGATACCGACGAGGTGATTTCCGAAGCGCTGGAGCGCTTTGAAACCGTATTCAAACACGTTCAGGACACAGGCATCAGATAAAGATTCAGGAGGATGACAAATGGACCGCTATATTCTTGCGCACGATATCGGAACCAGTTCCGATAAGGCGGTACTGGTCCGTTTCGACGGCAGCATCCGCGCCACGGCAAGCGCGCCGTACCCGACGTATTATCCCAACCCGGCCTGGGTCGAGCAGGACCCCGCAGATTACTGGAAAGCCGTCTGCGAAACGAGCCGCCGTGTGGTGGAGGACAACGGCATCCCGCCGGAGAGCATCGCGGGAATCGTGTTTTCCACGCAGGCGCAGGGCGTAATCCCTGTAGACGACGCCGGGAAAGTACTTTACCCGAACATCACGTGGGTGGACGGGCGTGCGGAAAAGCAGGCGCAGGGGATCATGAAAAAACTCGGCGGAAAAAGGATTTTCACGATGATCGCCGGCACGCCGATCATGGGGAAGGACTGCATCGCCAAGATCATCTGGCTCAAGCAGGAGCGCCCGGAGATCTATCAAAACGCGCGCCACATCCTCGACGTGAACGGGTATCTCAAGTTCCGCTGTACGGGCAGGATGGTGACCGAGCTTTCCGGCGCGTCCAGCTACGGATTCGACCTGAAAAAGAAAACCTGGCTGAGCGTACTGCCGATGGCCGGGATCGACATGGAGAAGCTCCCGCCGCTGGTGAAGAGTACGGACAACGTCGGCGGGCTGACGGAGCAGGCCGCAAAGGAAACGGGGATTCCTGCGGGGACGCCTGTTTTCGGCGGCTGCGACGACGTGCAGGCCGCGGCGGTCGGCGCGGGCCAGCAGGAAGACGGGGACGTGCACGTGTATCTCGGCACGTCGGCCTGGGTGGCGGCGTCCACGCGGACGAAGGATACGTTTAAGCACGGCGCGGCGGCGATTCAGAGCGCGGACCCGGAGATGAACCTGATCGCCGGTATCACGGAATCCGCGGGTGCGAATATCGAGTGGATCCGGGACCAGTTTTTCCGCCATGAAAAGGAGCAGTACGGCAGCGGCGTGTTCAATTATATGGACGACGTGATCGCGACGGTCCCGCCGGGAAGCGACGGGCTGATCTGCACGCCGTGGATGCTCGGAGAGCGCTGCCCGGTTTCCAGCACGACCACGCGCGCGACGCTGTTCAACATCAGCATGGTCCATACGCGCGAGCACCTCATGCGCGCAGTGTACGAAGGCATTGCGTACAACATCCGCTGGATTTTGCAAAACTTCCGTGCGGATTACGGCTTTGCCTGCGAGGATATCCGTATTATCGGCGGCGGCGCGCTGGACAAGGGCTGGATGCAGATTCTTTCCGACGTGACGGGGCGCAACATCCACGTTGTCGAAAACCCGCGCAATGCCGGCGCGGTCGGCGCGGCGGTCGTCGCGCTGATCGGCCTTGGGGAGCTGCCGGACTTTGCCTCGGCAAAGAGTTTCGCACGCATCAGTGCGACGTTCCGCCCGAACGAAGCAAACAACGCCGTTTACGACGCGCTGTTCGGACAGTACCAGCAACTCTACCGTTCGCTTTCCGGCGTTTACAAGTCCGCGAACGGAAAGCGCTTTACCGAAGAGGCCGAAAAGAAATGATGAAAGCAAGCGCAGCAAAAACGTTTCTCGATATCGCCGCGCAACTGCGGCACGAAGGCTTACTGGCCCAAAACGGTGAAACGGTCGCCGTGTCGCTCCGTGCGGACGGCGGGAACTATTACTATGCGGAACTGAAGGGCGGCGCCGAGGCAAGCGATACGCTGGTTCAGGAGCGCCCGCTGGACGGGGAAAACGATCCCGCATCGGTCGTATTCGGGCAGAAACCGGATGTTACGAGCGTCCTGATGCTGCCGGGCGTTTATGCGCTGGAAGCATCCAAAACGCTGAAAAAGCTGACCGCCGAGCTGGACGACATGGCGCAGATCGTCGGTTTGACGGCGCGTGCGGCGGCGGACGAATCGCCCGCCGAACTGAAAAGGTGCCTGCGCGGACGCAACAGTTGCTTTGTGAAAAACCGCGGCATGCTGACGACCGGCCGCTCGGCTACGGAAGCGATCACGGGCGCGGTCCTGCTTGAAAAAGCGGCGATGACGCATATCCTGGCAAAAAAAATCGGCGGGGCAAAGCGCGTTCCGCCTGTATCCGCGGCGCTGATGCACCTTGTTTACCAGAAGAAGTATTCGAAGATCAACCTTACCGAAGAAACCGCGCGCAGCCGCGCGAAGGGACCGAATACGGCGGATGCCCCGGCATGGTCCGAGCGCGAAGGCGAACTGCGGCGGGAGATCGTCGATTATGGAAAGCGGCTTGTCGACGAAGGGCTCGTGCAGGGCACCTGGGGCAACCTCGCCGTGCGGCTGGACGAAACGTACATGCTGGTTACGCCAAGCGGGCTGGACTACCGCGCGCTCGCGCCGGAGGATATCGTAAAAGTCGAGCTGGACACGCTGGAGTACGGGAATCAACGGAAACCGACCAGCGAAAAGCAGCTCCACCGCGACCTGCTTTCCGCGCGGCCGGACGTCGGCGCGGCCATCCATACGCACGCGAAAAACTGCGGCGTTTTCGCCGCGGCACGAAAATCCGTTTGTTGCGTTTCGGACGAACTGCGCAGCCTGACCGGCGACGAGATACGCTGCGCGCCGCATGCGCTGCCATCGACAAAAAAACTGTCCAGGGTCGCGTTAAAGGCGCTTGGCGGGCGGAATGCATGCCTTTTGATGAATCACGGCGTGCTTTGCTGCGGGGAAGACCTGAAGCGGGCGTACGAAGCATGCAAAGCGTCCGAACGGGCGGCGGGCGAACAGCTTGGACTGTAAAACGGCATTGTAATGATAAGCTTGCAGGACGAGCAAACATTAAGGGCTTCGGTTGTTGCAACCGAAGCCCTTACGGCATCGTTTGGCGTTTGTTATTTGAGATTCTTCGCATCTTCGGCGGTGCAGCCGAGCACGACAGGCGTCGAACGGTAGCCGACGCCCATGCGGTCGATCCCCATGTCGATCAGCTGGAAGAAATGCTCGCGGGTGCGGATGCAGCCGGAGCCTTTGACCTTGCAGCGTCCGTCGACATGCTTCAGCATCGCGCCGATCAGTTCGGGCGTCGCGCCGACGGTCGGCCCGCCGGTATAGAAGCCTGTGGAGGTCTTCACAAAGTCCGCGCCGGCTTCGATGGCGACGTCGCAGGCTTTGAGAACCTCGTCAAGCCGGAGCGCGTCGGTTTCGAAGATGACCTTGACGGCGGTGCCGTATTTGTGGCAAACGTCGCACACAGCCCTGACGTCCGCGCCGACGTCCGCCCACCTGCCGCTGCGGATCCAGCCGTAGTTGGAGACGATATCCAGCTCGAAGATGTCGCCGCGTTTGCAGTAGCTTTCCGCCTGAAGGGCCTTGCTTTGCGTCGTGGACAGGCCGAACGGGAAATCGCAGACCACGCAGATCTTCGTTTCGGTACCCTTGCAGAGCTCCGCCGCAATGTCCAGGGACGCGGGGTTGATGCAGGCTGTCGCGCACCCGAAGTCGATACCTTCCTGAATGTACTTTTTGATGTCCGCCTGCGTAAACTCCGGCTTGAGGACGGACTGGTCGATGTAGCGCGCCAATTCGCGGACGCTCATCTCGCTGGCCTTTTTCGTTGGTTTCATAACTTGCCTCCGGTTTCTATAGATTTCAGATCGTAAATGCTGCTTTATGCGCGGTTCAGTCCAGCGCGCTTTTGTCCCACTGCTTCAAAAAGCCGCGGACTTCTTCAAGATTCGGGCTGTGGCAGGCGCGCACATAATACCCCGACGTGGCGGTGCCGAGCAAGAGACACTGTTCGGGCGTAAGGTTCTGCAGGTATCCGTAAATGAACCCGGCGTTGAAATTATCGCCTGCGCCGGTCGTTAATTTCGGGTTTGCGCAATAGGGCCCTTTTACCGTAAAATAGATATTGTCCACCACGCATGCCGCGCAGTCCACGGGGTGAACGACAAGGCAGTCCACCGAGAGCGCGCCGTACAGAAAGCCGGCCAGCTCTTCGAGCGGGTGGTCGCGGTAGCTTTGTATCGTGCTTCCGAGCGCTTCCGCAATTTCGCAGGCTTCCTTTTTATTCAGCCCCAGAATCGTGTGGAATCCGTATTCGTGAAACGCCCTGATCTTGTCCAGCGCTTCGAGCAGGTCCTCCCGCGTACGCTTTTCGGGATCGGCAAGGTCGAAGAAGAGCACTTTCCCGCGTTTATCCCTCGTTTTCATGGCGGGGACGGCTTCGGCGAGGATTCCGTTCCAGAGCGCGGTCATATGCGGCAGCATGGTCCAGTTGTTGAAGCTGATGAGGTCCGCGCCGTCCATGTAATCCACAAACGCGTCAAGGCCGACGCGTTCGAGCACGGAGTCCCAGCTTACGTCGTTGAGCGCAAAGAGCTTGGAGCGGATGATTTTTCCGTCCGAAAATTCCATGGCGTCCGTCCTGCCCGGGTCGGCGATCCCGATGACGGTGCTACCCTCCGCAAGGGTGGAAAACACCGGGTCGATCGCATCTTTGCCAACGCTGCCGATATAGGTGATGCCCGCGCCGAAACGCTTGAGCGCGTTTGCAAAGATCGGTCCGTTGCCGCCGAGCTTTTTGTCCACGGTGACGATTTCGATGTTGATGCTGAGGCCCGATCCGTCGGCAATGCGCTTGCCGTATTCCGTCAAAGTGGCAATCCGGGAATAATGTTCCGCGTCGAACCGCCGGTCGACCGTATGCACGACTTCGTCGACAAAACCGTCGAATCCGCAGAAGCACGAAACCTGCCGGACACGAGAAAGTACGTCCGCCAACTGATTTTTCATTGCAGAATACCTCAAATCGTGTATAATAATATGGTTAAACAAAACACCGGTTCAGCGGATTGCAAAAAAAGCTGGCCGGACATCATTAAGAAATTGTATGATACAATTATAAAATGCATATGGAAACTTGTCAAGCGGGCCACGAGTACAATCGTCGCCCGATCTATCGGGGGAAGCTTATGAACTGGAATGATCTGGAAATTATATGGAGCGATGACGCGCCCGTCTATCTGCAACTGGCGAATTATTTCGGCGCGATGATTTCCAACGGCGAACTGAAGGAAGGCGACGCGCTGCCGACGGAAACGGCGCTTTGCAAGATACTCGGCATCAGCCGCTCGACCGTTCGGCAGGCATTCCAACTGCTGGAAGACGAGGGCGTGATCGTCCGCAAAAAGAGGGTCGGCACGCACGTATGCAAACCGAAACTCAAACGCAGTCTCAACAACCTTTATAACTTTACGACCGAGATGCACGCGCTGGGCCTTGCGCCGAGCTCCCGCATCATTTCGTTCTCAACCATGCACCCGCCGACGAAAATTGCCGAAACGCTGAACCTCACGCAGGGGGAAACGGTGTTTCGAATCGAACGCCTCCGCCTGGCCGACGGCGAACCTCTGCTGTTGGAAACCGCATATATTCCGACGGACATTTGCCCGGGGCTCATGCGCGAACAGCTGAACGATTCTCTTTATGCCACCATCAGCGAGTGCTCCGGCGCCGCGCCGATGGAGGCGGTTGAAACGTATGAGGCGATTACGCTGATGAAACGCGAGGCCGAACTGATGAACGTCCGCGCCGGGGAACCCGCCCTGCGGATCCAGCGCATCTCAAAGAATACGGCGGGGCAGATTTTTGAGTACTGCATTGAACTTGCGCGCGGCGACCGCAACAAGTATCAGATCGTGCTGAAAAACTCCGGAATCCAGTATTCGCGCGTGCTTTAAACAGGTTCCGGCAAAATGGCTACATGATTTTCCGCAGGCGGATTTCCTGCGGATTTTTGTTTTTTGGAAGACGCTTTCCGCCGCGGGAACGATGCTGAAACGCGCGGTTCACATTAAGTTCACACCAGAGAACGTATAGGGACACGAAATGGAAGGATCGTTATAAAATATGCCATCATAATGTTTGATACAAATGCAGACAGGCGGTATAATAACAGTAAAGAAAGGAGGTGGAGAATGATGCTGAGAATGAACGTCCGCAATCTGGATCGCTTTTTTGAAGTGGTCGATCGGTGCGAACATCCGGTGAAGCTGGTCGTTCCCAACGGGAATGCCGAAGAGCTCCGCGGGAACGGATTCGTCCAGGACTTGCTGCTCGGGATGCAAAACGGAATCACACAACTATCGATCGAAGCCGACCCCGGCGACGACACGATAAAACTGATTCGGTTCATGATGGAAGACGGGAAGAGCCTCGGCGAGCGCCAGGGCTCTTCGCTTTTCGATGTGGCGTAGTGGAAAGCGCGACGGTTTACGTGCCTTCTTGCGCCGCGTAAACACGGCACACTTCCAACTGGACCGGACATCGCAAAAACGAAAGAGCCTGCGAATCAACGCAGGCTTTTTTCTTTTTTGGTTTTTGTCGGGCGCTTTGCGCAATTAACCGCCGATCTGGACGTCCAGGCCCGCATTTTGCAGCACGTCTGCAAACGCGCTGACATCCTCGTCGTGCATCTGGGAAACGCCTTCAAGCGCATACGGCAGGTGGAACCGCTTGTACTTGCTTTCTCCGAGCTGATGGAAGGGAAGCAGCTGCACCTGTTTTGCGCCGAGGTTTGTAAGCGCGTCCGCAAAGCCCTGATAGTCGTCCGCCGCGTCGTTAAAGCCGGGAATGACCGGAATGCGGAGGACGACGGGCGTTTTCGACCGCAGCGCGGCGGCGATGTTTTTCAGGATCAGCGCGTTGCCGGTGCCGGTTCCGGCGCGGTGCTTCGCGTCGTCATAATGCTTTAGGTCGATATATGCAAAATCGACCCGTTCCAGCACGCGCAAAAACACGTCCGTGGAAACGCAGGCCGCGGTTTCGATCGCGACATGGATACCTTCCTTATGCAGCGCGTCGGCGAGCGCAAGCGCGAATTCCGGATAGAGCATCACTTCTCCGCCGGTAAGCGTGACGCCGCCGCCGCTGGTATCGTAAAACGGCTTGTCCTTGGCGAGTTCCGCGACAAGCTCCTTAACAGTGTAGGCGCGCACGCTCTCGCCCGGCAGCGGCTCCATGGACTGCGACTCGGGGTTGGAGCACCATTTGCATTTCAGGTTGCAGCCCTGAAAAAAGACGTCCGTACGGATACCCGCGCCGTCGTGGATGGAAAATTTTTGGATGTTAAATACCAAAGCGACCTGCATAGTTAAAACACCTCCCGATGTGCGTTTATTATAGAAAAAAATCACACAAAAGTAAATGAAATGCTTACAAAAGAAAGCAAATATGATTGCGAAAACAATTCAGACGTTGACAAGCAGGGCGGCGCTTTCTAAAATGAGTTGACGACATACAACGGCCGACGAAAAAACGGAGGGGGAACGAACCATGGAGAAATCAATAAAAATCGGGATTATCGGAACCAGCTTTGTCAGCGAATGGATCTGCGAAGCGGCGCGGACGACCGACGCCTGCGAAGTTGCCGCGGTGTTTTCCCGCGACGAAACGCGTGGAAAAGCATTTGCGGAGAAGCAGGGGATTCCGCTTTGGTTCAGCGACGAGGAAGCGTTCCTTTCCAGCGCGGAGTTCGACGCGGCGTATATCGCCAGTCCGAACTCGGCGCACTACCGGCAGGCGATGAACGCGCTCGGCCACAGCAAGCACGTACTGTGCGAAAAACCGCTGGCGATCAGCGCGAAACAGGCGGAGCGGATGATTGCGCGCGCGCACGAAAAGCGCCTGACGCTGCTGGAGGCGATCCGTCCGGTATACGATCCGTTTTTGCAGGTGGTCAGAGAAAATCTGCCGCGCGTCGGGCGCATCCGCAGGGCTTCGTTCGAATTCTGCCAGTATTCGTCGCGGTACGACCGCTTTAAGGCGGGCGAACGGCCGAATGTGTTCTGCGCGGAGCTTGGCAACGCGGCGCTGATGGACCTTGCGGTATACTGCCTGCACTGCTGCGTGTCGCTTTTCGGCATGCCGGTTTCGCTGCACGCGGGCGCGTCGTTTCTGCCAAACGGCACGGAAGCGGCGGGGACGATCCTGCTGGACTACGGCGACATGCAAGCGACGGTTGCCTACTCCAAAGTGACGGATTCCATCTGCCCGAGCCTGATCCAGGGCGAGGACGGCACGCTGGCGTTCGATACGCTCAATCAGCCGAGCTATGTAAGGCTGCATCGCCACGACAGGCATATCGAGCAGCTTCCGTTTGTCCCGGTGAAAAATAACATGGTGCACGAGCTCAACGAATTCGCCCGTATCGTGCGCTCCGGCGAATCGACCGCGCAGTACGACGAGCAGAGCCTGCGCGTGATGCAACTGCTCGACGCGGTGCGCAAACAGACGGGCATCGATTTCGGCGAATGCGAAATGATAGATTAGCTTGTAATTAAGCAAAAAAACGCTCACGTGAGCGCTTTTTTGGTGTGATACGTTATTACTCGTAATCCGCGAACAGGACCGCCGTCGCGGAGTTGCAGGGCGTGCGTTCGACCTCGGTGAGCCGGCCGCTGCCGCGATCTATGGCATAGAGGATTAATTCGTTGGAATCCTGAAAACCGGAGAGCAGGAATTCGCCGTCCGGCGTGATGTTGAAATCGCGCGGGGTACGTCCGCCCGCAGGCTGGATGGAAAGCGGCGCGAGCATACCGTCGCCGTGGACGCGATAGCTCGCGATGCTGTCGTGCCCGCGGTTGGAAGCATATAACAGTTTTCCGTCGGGATGCAGTTTGATGCAGGCGGCGATGCTGTCCGCAACGCATCCGTTCGGCAGCGTCGGCAGGGTCTGAAGCAACTTTGCGCGGCCGGTCGCGCCGTCATACGAGAACGCACAGACCGTATTGCCCATCTCGGTGACGAGATAAAAGAATTTCCCGCTTTTGTCAAAGACGAACTGGCGCGGGCCGTCGCCGCGCGACAGTTCGACCGGCGGCGCAACGTTCGGCGTCAGACAGCCGGTCTCCCGGTTCATGCCGTAAATGAAAATCTTGTCCAATCCGAGATCGGCGACGAGCACATGGTTATTCTTCGGGTCGGGCGTAACCTGATGGACGTGCGGCGCGGCCTGCCGCTGCGGGTGCGTCCCGTGGCCGTAATGCTGGATGAAGCACGACGGCGTGGCGAGGCTTCCGTCCGGCAGAATGGGCAGGACACAGAGGCTGCCGCCGGTATAGTTGGCGACCAGCAGGTGCTTTCCATCGGGACCGACGCAAAGATAACACGCGTCCGCTCCGCCGGTCATGCGACGGTTTAAAAAAATCAGTTCGCCGCTCTCGGGGTCGACGCGGTAGGCCGAAACCGCGGCGGACGGTTCTTCGTGATACTCTTTGAGTTCGTTGACGGAGTAGAGATACCGCTTGTCCGCGCTGAGCGCAAGGTAGGTCGGGTTCGGTTTTCCCGCCGAGGACAGGCGGGTTAAACGCCCCGCCATATCCATACGGAAGACCGTGATGCCGTCGCCGCTGCCGGGAACGGTTTCCCCGGTGCCGAGGACGATGGGCTGGGAATAACTGCCGACAAAGACCAAACGATTCTGTTTCATACGCGTCACCTGTCCGTTTCGTTAAAATTTATGGAAAAGATGGCTCCTATTCGGCCGATTTCAGGATTTGCTCGATTGCCCACGCCGCACCGTCCGAATTATTGTCCGGAGCTACGAGCTTCGCGTGCTTTTGCACGTCCGGATTCGCGTTTCCCATGGCGACGGACAGCCCGGCGGCTTGGAAAAGCGGGATATCGGCAAAGCCGTCGCCGACGGCCGCCGTCTCCTTCTGCGAAACGCCGAGATAGCCGCAAAGCGCCCGGAATCCCGCGCCTTTTTCAACGCCGCGCTGGTTGACTTCCAGTCCGTTCTGGATGGACACGACCAGATCGACCGGGAGTCTGCTGCAAAACGCGTGCAGCTTTTTCAGATCGGACGGATCGTGAAACGAAATGTACAGCTTTTCGATGTCGCTCCGGCGTTCGCGCAAAAACGCATGCACGTCGTCGATCGGCACGCGTCCCGCGCTCAGGGACGGATGATGCAGGAACGCCGCGTCATAAAACGCGCTGTTGTCCCAGCATTGCCTGGGGACGTAGGACGCGCCGTCGGCGTATGCTTCCAGCATGACCTGCATGTTCAGGGTTTCCCTGGCGACGGTCTTTGCAATCGGGAGCGGAAGCAGGTTTTGATAAAAATCCTTTCCGGTACCCGTATCGTAGCCGCGCGCGCCGTTGCTGACGACGAAATAGCGGATTTGCGGGAACTGCGCACAGACTTCCTTTAGCTCGTTTGTCGTGCGTCCCGTGACGACGGCGACGGTTATGCCTGCGTCCATAAGCGAACGCACGGCGTTGTTCACGCGTTTTGTAACGGTCAGGTCCGAGCGCACCAGCGTGCCGTCCACGTCCAGTGCGGCGAGTTTTATCGATCCCATTTGTCAGTCCTTTGCTGTTCAATATGCGCTGCGGGGCGGGCGGAAGGCGAAACTGGCCCGCCCGTACGCGCGCCTGCCCTGTGCGCGGTATTATCATACAGGAACGGCACATGATTTGCAATCGTCGCGACTTACTTTCATATGAAAGAAATATTTTTATAAAAGCAAGGAATATTCTTGACATCGCAGAATGACGCTACTATACTAAATTTGAAGATCAATGATATGGCGCGACAATTTTGTCTTGCGCAAAAGGAATTTTACATGCGGGAACAATATGTGATCGGCATCGACGCCGGCGGAACAAAGGTTGCATACGGATTGTTCGATCCAAACGGGAAGCTTGCCGACCGGACGCAGCATCCGACGGACGTCTGCGCGACGGGCACGGTTTTTTCCGACACGCTGGTGGAGAACGTCCGCGCGATGCTGGAACGAAACGGTCTGAAGGACGAGGAACTCGGCGGCATCGGCATCTGCATGCCGTCGTTCATCCTCTTTGACGAAGGCACGGTCCTTATGACGTCCGCCATGCCGGGAATCAAACGCTTTCCCATGCGGGACTATCTTGCCGAACGTATCCGCACGCGCATCGTACTGGACAACGACAGCAACGCCGGCGCGCTGGCGGAGTACCGGCGCGGAGCGGGACGCGGAAGCCGGCATATGGTATACGTTACGTCGGGGACCGGCCTCGGCAGCGGCATCGTCATCGACGGCAAACTCTTCCGCGGCAGCTACGGCTGGGCGGGCGAATGCGGGCATATGCTGGCGACGCCGGACGAAGGGCTACTGTGCGGATGCGAAAACAGAGGGTGCTTCATGTCCTATGCGTCCGGCAGGAGCATCGCCGCGCGGGTCCGCGGGCAGATGAGCTACTGCAACACCACGAGCCTCACGCCGGAGACCGCCGACGGCGAGCACGTCCTCGCGGCGTACCACGAGGGCGACCCCCTCGCGCTTGAAATGATCGAAACCACCGCGCATTACCTCGGGGTCTGCGTGTTCAATATCTATCAACTGCTCAACATCAACCGCTTTGTGTTCGGCGGCGGGCTGACCCACTTCGGGGACGT
>CAYUUB010000019.1:0-15084 GCA_964447725.1 uncultured Oscillospiraceae bacterium | reverse complement strand
GGGCGCGAACATCGCGGGCTTTGCCAAGGTCGCCGACGCCATGATCGCCCAGGGGCTGATCTGACGACGCCGCGAGCGCAAATACGATATGGATATAAAAACGACCTCGCCTTCATGTCAAGGCGGGGTCGTTTGCTGTTTTGGAGAATAGGACGAAGAAGCCGCAGGATGACACGCGCAATGTGCCGAAAACCGTCTGGTCCGCCGGCGACAACGAATCCGCACCCCGCAGCTTGCAACTTTTGATAAAAAACGCCGGGAAATAGAATGCTACCATAAAGCCATCCCAAAGGGAACACGACCCCGAACAGAGGAACCGCGCGCCGGTACCGCGAGTGCGGCGGACGCCTCAAATTTCCACAAAACCAAACGGGAGGGATTGCTGTATGGACGCAAGACAAAAGGGATGTGCCACAAGTGCACTTTGGGTACTTTTGGTGCTCGTGGCGATTTACATTTTTACGATTGTGACAACCAATCGGATCTATCGGGAACAGACGGAGATTTTAAACACGGGCGTTACGATGGAAGCGACGATCGAGCGCGTGACGCATAAAGGCCTTTGGGAAATCGGCAAAATTTACGCGCGTCTCGAATACACGGTGGACGGGCAGGATTACGCAAAGGACGTTCCGATCTCGATGCGCACGTATCAGTTCCCAACCGGAAAGGTGAAGGACGGGAAGACGGTCGTCACTATTTCTTATCTGCCGGAAGATCCGGCTATGGTCGGCTTTGAAGGGGCGGTTCAGTCCGCGAAAACGGCAAGGACGCTGTCGATCGTCTTTCTTTGCATCATCGGGCCGCTGGCGCTGTTGCTACTGCTCGGGCTCATCGTGGTGAAACTTTCCGAATAGCAGACGCGGCGAAAAGTCGAAAGGCGCTTTTCAAACGATAAACCGATTCGACCAATGAAAATGAAAGGGGTATGTGGTATGAAACGAGTGCTGGAACTATCGCTGTCGCTGATCCTTTGCGTTGCGCTTGCCGCCTGCGCCGCTCCGCAGGATACCGTTCAGTCGGAGGAGACGCCCGTGCCGACGGCACAGGAAGCGACCGCCGAACCGACCGCAACGCCGACGCCGGAACCGACGCCCGAACCGGAAGTTTCCTACGAAGAATATGACGAATGGAAAACCGCCGCGCTCAACGCGCTGGAAAACCGGCTGATGCAGTATCGCAAAGACGTATACGTTTATTGCGACTATGCGGAGACGCAAAATAACTTCACCCAAAAAGCGAAAATTTGGGGAAGCAACGGGAACCTCGTCAAGAATCTCGATGAAAACTGGACCGACGGCGCGTATGCGGGGACGAGCTGCATTCGCTGTCAAATCGACACGAAAGGGTCGGACTGGGGCGGCTGGATGTTCCTCAACGGCTATCTGCCGGAAGGGGAAACGCAGCCGCTGCTCAACGACGGCGAACAGGAGAACGCCGGGCTTGATCTGTCCGGCGCGGAAGAACTGCGCTTTTTTGCCAGAGGCGAAACGGGAGGGGAAGTCGTCGAATTTTTCACGCTGGGCTTCGGTTACGACGGGGAGTGGGGAACGCGGCTCGTTTCGTATCCCGACAGTGCGAAAAAACAATCGCTCGGCTTTATAACCCTGACGGACGAATGGACGGAGTACGTCGTCGATTTGAGCGGGCTTGATTTGAGCTATGTCTGCTGCGGGTTCGGCTTTGTTTGCAGCGGCACGAAGTCGGGTAATGCGGAGAACGTATTCTATCTGGACGAAATCCGCTTTACCGGCGATATCCAGTCGGCGGAGCAGGCGCCCGTGCTGCTTGCATCCTACGACACCGAAAACCAATACATCCAAAACGCGGCGTTTTCCTACGACAATGCGCTCGTGGCAATGGCGTTCCTCTCCGAAGGCATGCAGGACGAAGCCGCGCAGATACTGGACGCGTTCGTCTACGCGGTTCAAAACGACCGGCAGGGTGTCGCCCGGGTCCGCAACGCATACGCCGCGGGCGACATTGCCGCCATTCCCGGCTGGGAGAGCGGCGCGCGACTGCCCGGCTGGTACGACTTCAGCGTCAGCGAAACCGGCGACTGGTTTGAGGACCGCTATCAGGTCGGCAGCAACGTCGGAAACACGTCCTATGTCGCGCTTGCGCTGCTGCAATACTGCGACACGGAGGCAAACGAGACGTACCTGAGTACGGCGGAAGCGCTGATGGACTGGGTGATCGAAAACTGTTCGGACGGAACGGACGGTTTTACCGCGGGTTTCGACGGCTGGGCGGAAGGAGAGAATCCGGTGACCTATCCGTTCACGTACAAGTCCATCGAACATAATATCGACGCGTATGCCGCCTTTAGCGAATTGTATCGGCAGACGGGGGAAACGAAGTACGAATCCGCCGCGGAAAGCGCGCTGGCGTTCGTCGAAGCGATGTACGACGAAGACGAAGGCGTGTTCTATACCGGCACGACGGACGACGGCGTTACACCGAGCCGGGAAAACATCGTGCTGGACGCGCAGGTATGGGCGGCGCTTGCTCTCGGCGACGCATTCGCGCCTTACGAAACGGCGCTTTCGCGCGTTGCCGAAATGCATGTCCGCGGCGGCGGATACCCCTTCTGCCAAAGCAATGTAAACGGCGGCTGGTGGACGGAGGGTACGGCGTACACCGCGCTGCTGTACCGCCTGCGCGGGGAAGACGCGACGGCGAAATCCGCATTGGACGAGCTTACCTTGGTCCAGCTGGACAACGGGCTGTTCCCGGCCGCGACGGTGGACGACCTTTCGACCGGTTTCGAACTGTTTACGGGAGAGCCGTGGGTATATTCGACCGACGCGCATATCGCGCCGACCGCCTGGTTCATCCTTGCACTAAACGAATTCAATCCGTATCAGTTCGGCTGAGAAAGGATGCGCGCCGTCGGCTGACGGCGTGAAGATTCCCGGCAGCGCGTGCCTGTTCCGCAATGGTAAAGCAGATTACCATTGAATCGGACCCGGCACACGCTGTTTTTTTATTGATAGGGGCGAATTTCTTTTTGCAGGCGTCCGCGTGCTTGCAGATTAAATTTTTATTTTTGGGGTTGACATTCGAAACGATAAAGAATATAATCCATCTAGGTTAAACGATTAAACAAAAATCATTTTGAATCCACTATTTTTATCAGCGCATTCGGTAAAATCTTCTTGCTAAAGCGCTGAATATCAAGAAATAGACCAAAAAATATTTAGGAATGCGAAAGAAACGATTAACCAAAACACGCCGTTTTCGCTGGATTTACCAGTATGATTCCCATCAACGAACAATATAAGGAGGAAGAGACACAATGAAAAAGACACTCGCACTGCTTCTTGCGCTGTGTATGGCGATCGCCGTCTTCGGCTGCGCCGCGCAGACGACGGAACCGGCCGCGGAAGAAGAAACGACAACGCAGCCGGAGGCGGCCGTTGTCGACGCCGCGGCGGAAGCGCCCGCCGAAGACGTTACCATTACCTTTTGCAACTTCAATGCATCCGGCGGACAGGAAGAAACGCTTCAGGCAATGTACGACGCGTTCCACGAGCAATATCCGAACATCACCGTGGAAATCGAAACGATCGGCTACAGCGACTATTTTACGCAGATGCAAACCCGCGTTGCGGGCGGCACCGCGCCGGACTGCTACGAACTCAACATTGAAAACTTCGCGGCATATTCGGCAAAAGGCGTTCTGGCGGAGATCACCGGCGTGGACACTTCCGGCATCAACCAGACGGCGCTTTCCGCTTTCAATGTGGACGGCGTGCAGTACGGCCTGCCGGGATGCTTCTCCAACGTCGTTCTGATCTACAACAAGGACCTCTTTGATCAGGCAGGCGTCGATTACCCGACGAACGACTGGACGTGGGACGACGCGCAGGCGGCTGCGGAAGCCATCCGCGCGCTGGGCGACGATTATTTCGGCATCTTTGCGCCGATTACCTACAACGAGTTCTTCAAGGTTGCCGCGCAGTTCGGCGGCAGCATCCTCAATGACGACAAGACCGCCTTTACGGTCAATTCGCCGGAATGCGTCGCCGCGGCCAAGATGATGGTCGAGCGCGTCACGGTGAGCAACGTGCAGCCGACGACCGAACAGCAGGGCGGCATGGGCGACTGGGACTGGTTCATGAGCGGTAAACTCGGCATGATCCCGACCGGCATCTGGGCGTTCAATACGTTTGCCGAAAACTGCGATTTCAACTGGGACATCGTCGTTGAACCCGGGATGACCCAAAAGGCGACGCACTTCTTCTCCAACGCGTATGTCGTCAACGCCGAAAGTGAAAACGCACAGGCGGCCATGACATGGATCAACTTCCTCGCCTCCAGCCCGGAAGCGGCGCAGCTGCGCATCGACGCGGGCTGGGACCTGCCGGCCATCACGGACGAGAGCGTGCTTGCGACCTACCTCGACCTTGGGCTTCCCGCAAACCGTCAGGCCGTCTTCGATTCGCTGAATTATCTGACGATTCCGCCGATCATTGAAGAAAACTCCCTGATGTCGGATATCATCACCAGCCATCTTGAGGAAGCGGCCAGCGGAGCCGTCTCCGTCGAGCAGGCGATGGACGATTGCCAGGCGGAGCTTGAAGCGACCATCCAACTCGGATAAACTGGTACTGTCGACAGAATGCAGCCGGGCAGGGCGAGTGCCCTGCCCGGCTTCCGATTTTTTCCTTAAAAGGAGCAACCAAGCATGACGCGCAAAAAAAACGCCCCGCTCCGTTCCATGCGGGATTTAATGCGGGCGTCCCCGTTCCTGCTGCCGAGCGTGGTCGGTCTCGCCGTTTTTTCGCTGATGCCGATCGTCCTCTCGCTGCTGATCAGCCTGACGGACTGGAACGGGCTGGACAAGCTGGCTGTAAGCGGGTTTTTCGCCGATCATTTCATCGGCTTGCAAAATTACAAGGAAATTCTTTCCGGCGGGGAATTCTGGCGGGTCCTGGGCAACACCGGCTATTTCATCGTGCTCTACCTGCCGCTGCTTTTGATCTGTTCGCTCGGGATCGCGTGGCTGCTGAGCAAGAGCTACCGCGGCGTCGGCGTCTTCCGCGTACTGTATTACATCCCGGTGCTGACGAGCTGGATTGCCGGCGCGCTGATCTTTCGCTGGGTGCTGTCGTCAAAGTTCGGTATCGTCAACAATATCCTTGAAATTTTCGGTATTCAGGGGCCGGCCTGGCTCCAGAGCGAACAATGGGCCATGCCGTCCATCGTCCTCGCGTCCGTCTGGAAGGACATGGGCTTTTACGGGCTGATCCTTCTTTCCGGGCTGCAGGGTATCGATAAAAATTATTATGAAGCGGCGTCCATCGACGGCGCGGGCGCATGGAAGCGCTTCTGGCGCATCACGCTGCCGCTGCTGACGCCGTCGCTGTTTTTTGTCCTCGTTGTGAGCCTGATCAACGCGTTTCAGCTGTTCCCGCAGGTGATGATCATGACCGACGGCGGGCCGAACGGCGCGACGCAGGTCATGGTGGAGCGTATCTACAAGTACGGCTTCCGCTATTATGAGATGGGGTATGCCGCGGCGTTCTCGTGGCTGCTGTTCATCATTATCTTCGCGTTTACGCGCCTGCAGCTCTCGGCGCAGAAACGGTGGGTGCATTATGGTTCGTAAACGTCTATCCAAAACCGCATACTACATGATTGCGGCGTTGATTGCGCTGATTGCGATGGTTCCGTTTTTCTGGATGCTTTCGACGTCGTTCAAAAGCCGTTCCGCGCTGATGAGCATGCCGATCGAATGGATTCCGAGCGAGCCGACGCTGGACGCCTATAAAAAAGTTTTCACGCAGTTTCCGTTCGGCAGGGCGATGTTCAACAGCGTGTTTATCGCCGTGAGTTACACGCTGATTACGCTGGTTTCCTCCTCCATGGCGGCGTTTGCGTTTGCCAAGATTCGTTTTCCGTTTGCAAACGGGCTGTTCAAGCTGTACCTCGCCTCCATGATGATACCGACGCAGGTGACGCTGATTCCGCTGTTTGTCATCATGAGCCGGCTCGGGCTGATCAATACCTACGGCAGCGTGATTTTACCTTCGCTGTTTCGCGCGTTTGCCGTGTTCCTGCTCGTGCAGACGATCCGGAGCATTCCGGACGACTTTTTGGAGGCGGCCCGTATCGACGGCGCAGGGCTGTTCAGGACCTACTGGCAGGTTGTCCTGCCGCTGTGCGCGCCGACCCTGGCGACGCTCTGCATCACAACGTTTATGGACTCCTGGAACGACTTCCTCTGGCCGCTGGTCATGCTGTCCGACCGGAGCCTCATGACCCTCCCGCTGGCGCTCAACACGCTCAACGGACAATATGCAACCGAATACAACGTGCTCATGGCGGGCAGCCTGCTTTCCATGCTGCCGATCATTCTCGTCTATGTCTTTGCACAAAAATACTTCAAAAGCGGCCTCATGGCGGGCGGCGTGAAAGGCTGATATGCTGCGACTGCACGATCTCGACAAACATAAAATCCGGAACCTTACAACGCACGAAACGCGGGACGGCGTCGGCTTTTCCTACGACTGCGACGCCACCGTTGCATACGGCATGGGCGAGCGCTTCGACGGCGTGGACCGCATGGGCAAGCGCACGGAGTGCACGATCATAGAAAAATTCACCAACCAGGGCGGCAAAACGTATTTTCCGCTTCCGTTTTTCTTCTGCAACGACGGGCACGGGTTGTTCGTGCAAACCGACGCCGCGGCGACGTTTGCGCTGACGAAGGGGCATGTGGAAGTCTCGCTGCCCGCGGGCGAATACGACGCGTTTTTTCTGTTCGGATCTCCGCGGGACATCGTTTCGCAGTTTGTGAAGATGACGGGCGCTCCGGCGCTGCCGCCGAAATGGGCGTTCGGCCCGTGGATCTCCGCAAATCGCTGGAATAAGCAAAGCGACGTTGAAGAGCAGGTGGAGATTTTGAGCGAAACGGGTTATCCGGCGACGGCGATCGTCGTCGAAGCATGGAGCGACGAAGCGACGTTTTACATCTGGAACGGCGCGAAATACAAAACCAGGGACGGCGGGGCGGCGTTTACGGAAAGCGACTTTACGTTTCAGGAACCATGGCCGGACCCGAAGGGTATGATCGACGCGCTGCACGCGCGGAACGTGAAGCTGGTTCTCTGGCAGATACCCGCGCTGAAAAAGCTCGATGAAGGCCAAACGTGCCCGCAGCACGACGCGGACGATGCCTACGCCGCGTCGAACGGCCTCGTCGTGCAAAATGCGGACGGCACGCCGTACCGCATCCCGAAGCAATGGTTCGTCGGCGCGCACGTGCCGGACTTTTCCGTGCCGCGAACAAGAAAATGGTGGATGGAAAAACGCGGGTACCTGACGGATATGGGGGTGGACGGCTTCAAAACGGACGGCGGCGAATTTATCCACGATTTGTCCGCGCGCTTTCATAACGGACGCGACGGCGTATCGATGCGGAACCGCTATGTCGCCGATTATGAAGAAACGTATGCCGATGCGATCGGCCCGGAACAAACGCTGTTTTCACGCGCGGGGTATCTCGGCGCGCAGTGCTGCCCGATCCACTGGGCGGGCGATCAGGCGTCCACGTTTTCGGAAATGCGCGCCGTACTGGGCGCGGGACTCTCGCTCGGCCTTTGCGGCGTGCCGTTCTGGAGCTTCGATATCGGCGGGTTCGCGGGCGCTTTGCCCGGTGCGGAGCTTTATCTGCGCTCAACGGCGCTTTCCGTGTTCGCGCCCGTTATGCAGTGGCACAGCGAGCCGCTCGGCGGGCAGTTCGGCGGTTTTGAAACGGGATTGGTCAACGACCGCAGCCCCTGGAACATCGCAAAACACACGAACGACCCCGGCGTTCTGAAAACAGCGTTACTGTATGCGCGGCTGCGCATGAATCTCCTGCCGGAGCTTTACCGGCAGGCGCGCATTTCGGTCGAAACGAACCTGCCGATGATGCGGCATCTTGTTTTCGAGTATCCTTCGGACGAGAACGCGCAGCGCTGCCACGACCAGTTTATACTGGGCGACCTCCTGATTGCGCCGGTCGTCGAGGAAGGCGCGGTTTCCCGGAGCGTCTACCTGCCGGAAGGGCGCTGGTACAGCTTTTTGACAAAAGAAACGCTGAAAGGCGGCCGGACGATCGAGGTGCCGGCCGGCCGCGGCCGGATTCCGGTCTGCCTGCGTACGCCGGGCGTGGTCGCGCTGAACCTGCCGGACAGTCTGCGCGTCGGCGGCGACGTCGGCAACCGCACGGATGCGCTGCGGAATCTTGTACTGGTGATTTCCGGCAAACCGGATTATAAATATCAGGACGAATTCGGCAACAGCGTCGTTTTGAAAAACGGGGAAGCCGCCTCCGGAAACGCACGTGTGATCGAAGCAAGCAAACTGACGTTTGAAGAGGGGTTTTGAGGATGCCGGACCAGCGCCGGGCGCGCGCCCTGAAGCGCATGGACGAAATCACGGGGTACTATGCCAAGCAGCCCGGCGTGATCGCCGTCGCCGCATTCGGCTCCAACGCCGAACGAGAACGTTTCGACGCGTATTCCGACCTGGACTTTCTCGTGATCTGCGAAGCGCCCGAGAAGCAACGGCTGCTGGATCAGGTGGAGCGTCTGGAAACGCTTTGTCCGGTCGACGGGTTGCTGATCTTTTGCAAAGACGCGGTGAACCTGCTGTTTTCGGACGGAGTGCTGTGCGATTTCGGGATCGTCACACCGGACCTGCTGCCGTCCTTTCCGCATGGCGCGGGACGTATCCTCTGGGCGCGCAGCGGGGAGGAACCGCCGGACGTATCCGCCGTCGAACCGGAGCGCGAACCGGAGCGGGCACTGGCGGATGCCGCATTGTTTTCGCTGTACGTCGGCTGCCTGCGCGAGCGGCGCGGCGAGAAGGCCGCGGCCTTCTATGAAATCCAGGTGCGCGCGGCGCAAAAGGTGCTTGCGCTGATACAGGGTGAGGATGCGGACGCGTTTTCTCCGTTTCGGCATGCGGAATGGTCGGTTCCGCAAGAGTCGATCGCCCGGATGACGCCGGGGTACGGGCGCTCGCTGGAAGCCGCCGCATATATGCTTAAACAGCTGAAACCGCAAGAAAAAACACCGTTATACCGAGCCGTTTTTTCTCTGCTCGATTGACATGTGCGGTGACGCACGGTATGCTGATATAAACGTTTAAACAAGGACAAGGTTTTATGGGACGAATCACAATTAAGGATGTCGCGAAGGAAGCGGGCGTATCCACGGCAACGGTTTCCTACGTTATGAACGAAAAGAAAAACATACCGGAATCCACGCGCGAGCAGGTGCTTGCCGCCGCGGAAAAGCTTGGCTATGTTTCCAACTATTCCGCGCGCAGCATGCGTCTGAATCGCAGCAACCTCATCGGCGTTATCATCCCGCAGACCGAGCCCGGCAGTCAGATGGTGTTTGAAAACCCGTTTTACAGCGAAATCCTTTCCAGCATCGAATACTGCGCGCGCCAGAACGGCTATCACGTCATCGTCTCCGGCACGAACGCGGACGAGAATTATCTCAAGCTCGCCCAGCAGCGCAATCTCGACGGGATCATCATCATCGGCATGTACAAGGAGCAGTCCTACACCGACCTGCGCAACACGCGCATCCCGATCGTGCTTGTGGACAGCTATATGGACGACCACTATTTCCATGCGATCCGCATCAACGACCGGCACGCCGGATACATTGCAACGCGGCACCTGATTGAAAACGGACATCGAAAAATAGCGTTTCTTTCGGGCGCGATCAAGGACGGCGGCGTGATGAAGCTCCGATATGCGGGGTATTGCGACGCGCTGGACGAATTCGGGATTCCGCGGAATGCGGATTATGTGCTGACCGAAAGCGTCGGTTTCGATTCCGGCAGGCGGCTTGCGCGCAAAATGGCGGACGAGTTGGACGTGACGGCGGCGTTTTGCACAGCGGATATCATCGCAATCGGCGTGATTAAAGAGCTCAACGAACAAGAGCGGCTGATCCCGGCGAACTATTCGATCGTCGGCGTGGACAACCTCAGCATCGCACGGTATTCCATCCCGGGGCTGACCACCGTCGGGCAGAACATCTACCACAAAGGCGAAAAGGCCGTGGAAATGATACTGAACGCAATTGCCGATCCGGCGGCGGGCAAGCAGGAATTCATCCTTCCCATCACGCTGGTGGAGCGGGAATCCGTGCGCAAAATCGACTTGCCGGCGTGACCCGCCGCAATCGGGATTTTGAACGAAACTGGAAAGGTTATTACGATATGCAATTGAACTCACAGCAAAAGGCTTGGTGGAAGGAATGCGCGGTTTATCAGATTTACCCGCGCAGTTTTTTTGATTCCAACGGCGACGGTATCGGCGATCTCGCCGGAATCACACAGAAACTGGACTATATCGCTTCGCTCGGCGTCGGCGCCGTCTGGCTCAACCCGATCTATGATTCCCCGAACGACGATATGGGTTACGATATACGGGATTATGAAGCCATCATGCGGGAATTCGGCACGATGGCGGACTTCGACGCGTTGCTTGCCGGCCTGCATGCGCGCGGGCTGAAGCTCATCATGGATCTCGTCGTCAATCACAGTTCGGACGAGCACCCCTGGTTTGTGGAGTCGAGAAAATCGAAGGACAATCCGTTCCGCGATTATTACATCTGGCGGGACGGGAAGGATGGAAACGAGCCCAACAACTGGGCGTCGTTTTTCACGCCGTCCGCATGGAAATTTGACGAACTGAGCGGTCAATGGTACCTGCACCTGTTTTCCGAAAAGCAGCCGGACCTGAACTGGAAAAATCCTGCGCTTCGGCAGGCGGTATACGACATGATGAACCGCTGGTTCGACCGGGGCGTGGACGGCTTCCGCATGGACGTGATCAATCTGATCGCGAAGGCGGACGGTTTGCCGGACGGGACGGGCGCGCCGTCTCCGGAAGGATACGTTTTTGCGCCGGAATGCTTTGCCGACCAACCGGCGGTGCACGATTACCTGCGAGAGATGCGGCATGCCTGCTTCGACGGGCGGGACTGCATGTGCGTCGGTGAAACGCCGTTTGCGGACAGCGGGACGGGCGGATTGTATGTCGACCCCGGCCGGCATGAACTGGACATGGTCTTTTCGTTCGATTTGATGGATATCGACAGCGGCAAGAGCGGCAAGTGGGAGATCGTCCCCTGGGACCTGAGCCGCATGAAATCCATCGTTGAAGACTGGCAGGTTGCGCTGCAAAACGGTTGGAGCAGCCTGTTCTGGTCGAACCATGATCAGCCAAGGCCGGTTTCTCGCTTCGGCGGCACGCAAAGCGAAACGCTGCGCGTCCGCTCGGCAAAGATGCTTGGCGTTGCCATGCATCTGATGCGCGGGACGCCGTTTATCTATCAGGGCGAAGAGCTCGGCATGACCAACGTTCCGTTTACGTGCGTCGGCGATCTGCGCGACCTTGAAAGCCTGAATTACTATCGTCTTGCCGCTGCGCGCGGAGAAGAGAAGGCCGCGTGGCGCGGCATTCTGGCAAAAAGCCGCGACAACGCGCGCACACCCATGCAGTGGAACGCGGAGGACAGCGCCGGCTTTTCCGCCGGCACGCCATGGATCATGGTCAATCCGAACTATCGGCAGATCAATGCCGAGGTCGCCGAACGCGATCCGGATTCAGTTCTGCATTTCTATCGCAGGCTGCTCGCGCTCCGCTCGTCCAGCGATACGCTGATCTATGGGAGCTTTGCTCTGGTTGAACGCGAACATCAACAGCTATTCGCATATGAACGCGCGCTGGACGATGAAACATATACCATCGTATGCAACATGAGCGGTGAAAGCTGCGCGTTTTTACAGAAAGAGCGCGGCGAGTGCGTGCTGAGCAACCTCACCGGCCAGCCGGACGAAAAGCGGTTGCAGCCATATGAAGCGCGTGTTTACCGCTCAAGAAAACCGTAAAGTTGCTGCCCGGCGCACGTCCTTTTGTTGTGCGGCGGATAACGATAACAAGATACGGCGCTGCCTCGGATGGGAGGCGGGGCCGTTTTTTCTTATAAGATCCGTTCCAGTGCACAACCGCGAAAATAAAACGTATAAACAGAAAAAATGCATAAAAAAGGGCTGTAATTTTCGTCGGGGATTGAAAAGCGAACGATAATTATGGTATTTTTATTACATACATTTTTATGTTGTATCGTCAAATTGTATTATATTCCATCAGACGAAAAAAATCACCTTCTGGTTAAACCAATCCAAGCGGTGAACAGGACCCGGAAACGTATAAAAGCAGGGCTAACAGCAGCCGAAATCCACGAAATCGCAGCGATGTCGGTGACAATCGCCGTATCGCAATTATAGCGCGATAGCAACCCGCGAGCGGCTTTGACTCAATTTGAATTGAAAGCGGGTATGCTTCAAACAAATCCGGCGGGGGACTTTGAATGGCAGGAGAAATCAGCGAAACAAACGAGGTACTGCAAAAGGATCTGACGCGGCTGCGTGAGATACTGGATAAGTTTTCGGAATACGATTTTTCCTCGGACCTGCAAAAACGCATGGAAGCGGCGCAACTTTCCGCCAGCGCGTTGGCGGAACGCACGGCGATCTCGCATACGACCGTTGGCAAATGGCTTTCCGGGGAAGCGCGTCCGCAGGGAAAGGAACGCATGAAGGCGCTCGGAATGGCGCTTGGGATGTCCGCCGAGGAGCTCGATTCATTTTTGTATACAAATGGATATCCGCGGTTATACGCAAAAAATCCGCTGGACAATGCGTGCCGCCTGCTCCTCAGGACGCACAGGGGAAGGGAGGATATCGTTCCGCGATACCATTCGTTCCTCGAACTCTACCGGGTGCAGGCGTATCGGCCTGCCAGCGGGTGGGGCGAACGGAACACGGATCAGCTCGGCCGGAGTTTCGAGGCCGTCGACAGCGAGGAAGCGTTCGCCGCATGGATGGACAGCCACAGCCGGTTTTTCGGCGCGACAGCGCGGACCGTCACGGCCGCGCCCCGGCTTATGCGCCGCGTATGGCTGTACATCGGCGAAGTGCCGGTCAACGCGCTGTACGTGGTCGCGGAGCTGCCGCTGCCGATACGGAACCTTTTGTATGCGCTCCTTGGGAAACGCGGGATGACCGTGAAAGGCTTGCGCAACAAGCTGATCGTCTTCGGTCTGTATGAAAACATGACGGAAAAGGAGCTCGACGATCTGCTGACGGATGCAAACCTTCGCGACTTATCCGACACGAAAACCCGGCTGGATCAACTGATCCTTTCGGCTGTTTGCATCGCGCACCAACGATATCCCTATTACGAAACGGAAACGATGCAGAAACTGATCAAACGAATCCACGCGGGGATGCTCTGCTCGCGGGACGCGGCGCAGATCGAGCGATTTAACGCGATGCTCGGCGAATATCGGGAGGAATATGAGAACGCGCTGCTGCGTGAAAAAGATTACGACGAGCAGAAAACTGAAGAAGACGAGCGCTTCGAGAAGCTGTACACCAGTTGGGCAGATCGTGGAGTGCTGCATTACGTTTTCGACGTGGTGACGATTTTAGCCTCGGAAGGCGTGGTTGAGCAAACGGATGCGGCGGAACTGACGGCCCTCATGGGCGTATAAAGCGATTGCAACTTTCTCCGTAAACGCTCCTGCCGTTTACGGTTATATTTATATTAAAGAACGCGGGTCGCTGCGTTTGTCCATGCACAGGAGGCCGAAAATGTCGGTAGAGATCGTTATTGAGATTACAAAAGGCACGTCCGCGCAGGAAGAATACCGCTATGACGAAAGCGAGTCCATCATTATCGGGAGGCAGGCGGACTGCGGAATCGTTTTGCAGGAGGCGACGGTGTCTCGCTACCATTGCCTTGTGGAGATTGCGCCGCCGCGGATCATGCTTCAGGATTTTGGGAGCCGGAACGGCACCTACCGCATTCCGGGGGGCGAAACCCCCGTCCTTTCGGACGAAACGCGGGTGCGGCGGTTCGAAACCATATCGCTGGCCGACGGGGATACGGTTTATGTCGGGAAGGACTGCGCATTGCGAGTCTCCGTGCGCGAGGAAAAGGGGCGGCACCGCTGCGGGATCTGCGGAAAGGTTTTTTACGACGAAAACGCGGAAGCCGAAATCTGCGAATCGTGCATGGAAAACGAAATGGCCGTTATGCATTATCTGCTGCGCGAAGCGGAACCCGTCCGCAGACTCAATACCGGGCCGGACATCGGCGGATATCGAAAGATACGTTTGCTTGGCGCGGGCGCGACAGGGGAAGCGTGGCTTCTGGCCGACCCGGCAAACGGCAGGCAGGTTGTCTGCAAACGCCTGCTGCAGGCCGAAATCCTGGGCGAGCGGAAGCGGAAGCGTTTTTTGCGTGAGGCTTCGATCGGCGCACAGCTGTCCCATCCGCATGTTGTTTCGCAGTTCGGCAGCGGGGAAGACGGGAACGTCCCTTATATCCTGATGGAATATTGCCCCGGCGGCAGCGTCGCCGATTATATGGACCGCTGCAAACTCACGCTGGGCGCGAAGCTGGATGTCGCGATGGCGACGCATATCGTGCTGCAAGTGCTGGAAGCGCTGGAATATGTGCATACGGCGCCGGTGGAAGCGACTTTGGCCAGTGGAGAAAAACAGATCATGCACGGCGTTGTCCACCGGGACATCAAGCCGGGGAACATTTTCATGATGGATTATTCCGCAAAGGCGGACGTCAAGCTTGCGGATTTCGGTTTTGCAAAGGCGTTTGAATCGGCGGGGATGACGCGATTCACCGCCACGGGAGAGCGGGCGGGCACTTGGGACTTCACGCCGCGCATGCAGATCAACGATTACCGTTACGCCAGGCCGGACGTGGACGTCTGGTCGACGGCCGCGACCTATTACTATCTGCTGACGGGTTATCCCCCAAAGGAAACGCTCGGCGCGCCAAATCCGCTTGTCGTCGCGCTCACGACGGGCGCTGCGCCGATTCGGAAAAGGAATCCCGGTATTCCGCCGCGTCTTGCGGAAGCGATCGATTTTGCGCTGGAAGAGCCGGAGGATGAAGCGAACGTTCGGTCCGCCGCGGAATTTAAGCGTATGATCGAGGCGGCGCTGTGATGCAGGCGGAGGGTTTTTTTTGCGGGT
>CAYUUB010000018.1:0-15251 GCA_964447725.1 uncultured Oscillospiraceae bacterium | reverse complement strand
ACCGCGCCCTGCGGCCTGCGGTAGGAAAGATAACGCGAATGATGTCTGAATGCAATCATAAGCATATTATAGCCGATGAAAACCGGCAGAAAACGGAATTGTACGGAATGTTACCAGCTTTTCACATTTTTTCCGACATCGTGAAAAGCCGGCCGCATTCACGCTTTTTCAGTATCAAAGATCAAACGAGGCCGCATGCGCTCCCGGCGGTCCTGCCGGGTATTGCGGCGGCTCGTTTGTGTTATATTCGTTGTACGATGTCGTTCTGCGCTTTAAAGATATGCCCGCGTCTGACGACGCCGCGAACGCGCGAAAGCGGATAGACGGAAGCGTACGGCTCCAGCACCGTGCCGGGGTTTAAAACGCTGTTGCAGCCGATCTCCACATGGTCGCCCAGGATCGCGCCGAACTTTTTCAGTCCGGTCTCGATGTTGTGCTCGCCGCGGACCACGACGAGCGTCCTGTCGCTCTTGACGTTGGAACAGATCGACCCCGCGCCCATATGCGCATAGCTTCCGAGGACGCTGTCGCCGACATAATTGTAGTGTGGCACCTGCACGTGATCGAAGAGAATGCAGTTTTTCAGCTCCGTCGAGTTGCCGACGACGCAGCCCTTCCCGACCAGAACGCTCCCACGGATAAACGCGCCGGGGCGCACCTCGGTGTCCGCGCAGATCACCGCCGGGCCGTAAATGTTGACGTTCGGAAAGAGTTTGACGCTCTTATGGATCCAGACGTCGTCCGCAGGGTGGTCGTATTCCGCCGGGTCGAGCGTCGGCCCAAGCGCGGCCACGAACGCCTTGATCTTCGGCAGCACCTCCCAGGGGTATTCCGTCTCCAAAAACAATTGTTCCGCCAGCGTAGCGGAGAGTTCCCTGAACATGTCCTCGTTTTTCATCCGTTTCTCCCTTGTCGTCGGTCTTCACGCCTGTTCATCGTGCGCAATCGAACGGAACCGCGTGTATTCGCCCTGCCACAGCAGGTTGACCACGCCGGTGGAACCGTGTCGGTGTTTTGCGATGATGATCTGGCTCGTGTTGTCGCCCATTTCGTATTCCTGCGTGTCGATATACGCGGCCGGGCGATATAAAAGAATGACCATGTCCGCATCCTGCTCGATCGATCCGCTTTCACGCAGGTCCGAAATGATCGGCCGGTGGTCGCTGCGCGTATCCGGGCCGCGGTTTAGCTGGCAAAGCAGCATGATCGGCACGTCGAGCTCGCGCGCGAGGAGCTTCAGTTGCCGCGTCATGTCGGAAATCTCCTGCATGCGGTTGTCGCTTTTCCGCCCGCCGGACGCCTGCATGAGCTGCAGGTAATCGATCACGATCAGATCCAGCCCGACGCGCGCGGCGAGCCTGCGGCATTTGCTTCGAATGACCGGGACGGAGGCCCCGCTCGTATCGTCGAGATAGATTTTCGCCCGGCTCATCGGTTCCATAACCTCCATGAGCTTGCCCATCTCCGTGTTGCCGATCAGCCCTTCCTTGATGCGCTGGGAGTCGACCGAGGCTTCCGTGCAGAGCATGCGCATAACGAGCTGCTCGCTGCTCATCTCAAGGCTGAAGACGACCACCGTGCGGTTGTCGTGCAGCGCGGCATATTGGGCAACGTTCATGGCAAAGCTCGATTTACCCATGGCAGGGCGGCTTGCGACAATGACGAGGTCGCTCTTTTGGAAACCGTTCGTTATGCGGTCGAGTTCCGCAAAGCCGCTGGCAACGCCGGTGATTTTCCCGTGGCGCTGCGCCAGCTCGCCGATGAGATTATAGGCTTGCGGAACGATTTCCTCCAGAGGCACCAGCGAACCCTGGGATTTACGCATGGAAATATCATAAATGCGGCGCTCGGCGATGTTGAGCGTTTCCTCAAGCTCCCTTTCGTCGTCCATACCGTCCCGAATGATCTCGTTTCCGGCGTGGATAAGCTGCCGCTGGACGCTCTTGGCTTCGACCAGCCCGATATAATTCTGTACGTTGGCCGCCGTCGGCACAAACGTGACGAGGTCGGTGATATACTTCAGCCCGCCCGCCTGCTCCAGCTTGCCGTGCCGTTCCAGTTCGTTTGTGAGGGTCACGAGGTCGACCGCGTCGCCGGACGCGCGAATATCCCGCATCGCGGCAAAAACCGTCGCGTTTGCGGGCACGTAAAAATCTTCCTCGCGCAGTTGCTCAAGGCAAATCTCCAACGCATTCGCGTCTATCAGCATGCTGCCGAGCACCGAGCGCTCCGCGTCGCTCGCGTGCGGCAGTGTCGGTACGGATTGCACCGGTTGATAGTCTTCCATATCGTTCTCCTGGGCGGACGGTTTCACCCCGGCGGATGCCGGAGCTGCAGCGCCTTTATGCGTTACGCTTTTTCCACAACGACTTTCACGCTTGCAAACGTGTTTTCAAACAGGCTTACGCGGACGGTGTATTCGCCAAGCGCGCGGATCGGTTCCGGCAGGGCGATCTTCTTTTTGTCGATGTCGATCTGCTTTTGCTCCTTGAGAGCGGCGGCGATTTCCTTTCCGGTGACCGCGCCGAAAAGCCTGCCGTTTTCGCCGACCTTTGCGTGGACGGTCACCGCGGCGCCTTCAAGCTGCTTCGCCAGTTCGCGCGCCGCCGTTCCGGCCTGAAACTTCCTGTGCGCTGCGGCGCTTTTCTGTATCTTCGCGGCGTTGATCGCCTGCGCGTCCGCGGGGGTTGCCAGCTTTCGCGGAAGAAGGTAGTTGCGTGCGTAGCCGTCCGATACGTCGACGATCTCGCCCTTTTTGCCCGCTCCCTTTACATCCTGTTCCAGCAATACTTTCATGTTGTTTCTCCAACCTCCTGCATATATTGTTCAACGTGGCCGCGCACAAGCACTTCCGCCTCTTCGAGGTCCATGTCCCCAAGCTGCGCGCCCGCCATCGTCAGGTGTCCGCCGCCGCCCATCTTTTCGCAGACGAGCTGAACGTTGATGTTGCCGAGCGACCGCCCGCTGACGCTGACGTCGCCGTTTTCCTTGCCCAGCACGAACGCGGCTTCGATGCCGCGAATGCCGATGAGCTCGTCCGCGGCCTTCGCCGCGATCAGCGGGGCGTTTTTCACGTCCTCGCCAACCATCGCGATCGCAACGCCGCCGGCAAGGATGTCCGCGCTGCGCACGGCGTTTGCAACGTCGCCAAAGCTTTCCATATCGTCCTGGAACATCTGTTTGACCATGCCGATATCCGCGCCGTTTCGCCGCAGGTATCCCGCCGCCTCGAATGTGCGCGAACCAACGTTGAACGCAAAGTGCTTGGTATCGATCGTGATGCCGGCAAGCAGCGTTCCGCAGACGAACGCGGGCGGACGGAGATTGCTGTCGAAATACTGCAGCATCTCGGTCACAAGTTCGCTTGTGGACGAAGCGCGCGCCTCCAGGAAGTGCAGCGTCGGGTTGTCGATATGGTCCGCACCCCTCCGGTGATGGTCGATCACGACGACGCGGCTGGCCAGTTCCAGCAGTTTCGGTGCGATGACCGAACCGACGCGCTGGGTATCCACCACGACAAGGACGCTGCTCGGATGCATGATGCGCTCCGCATGTTCCGGCGTAATCAGCATGCCGCCGTACGTATGGTTTTGTTTGATGAGGTCGATGGCGTGCTCGATCATCGCGTTTTCCTCGTCGATGACGATATAGGCGCGCGATCCCGCCTGTTTCGCGCAGGTCGCGACGCCGAGCGCCGCGCCGATGCAGTCCATGTCCGGGCGCTTGTGGCCCGTTATGAACACATCCCCGGTGTTCTCAAAAAGCTGTCGGAGGGCTTTGCTGAAAAGCCGCATCTTCACACGGGACTGCATCGCCTCCGGCTGGCGTTTGCCGCCGTAAAAAACGTATCCGCCGCCCTTTTTGATGACCGCCTGATCTCCGCCGCGGCCAAGCGCAAGCTCCATGGCCTGGCGCGCGCTTTCGTCGGAATGCGCTACGCGGTCGGAAGCGCCGACGGCAATGGAAAGAGAGACCGTCATGTTGGTCCCCGTGTTGATGTTGTGCGCCTGCTCGAGCAGCGGAAAACGCTCTTTCTCGATTCGCGCGAGATGCCGGGCCTCGAATATGACAAAGAAACGCCCGTTTTCATAGCGGCGGTAAATACCGTCCACGCTTTTGACCATGTCCGCAACAAGCCGCTCCACCTCGCCAAACACGCTGGTTCGATGAAACTGCACGTCCGCCGAAAGCTCCTCATAATTATCGATATAGATCAGCGCCACATAGGGCATCTGCTCTTCAAACAAACGCTGGTAATGGGCCGCTTCCGTGCGATCGACCCAATATTGAAACACCATCGCCCGCGCGTCTTTCTTGCGATGGACCGGAACACTCATCACCTGATAGGTGTTGCCTGCGATCTCCATCGGCGTCGCGACAAGCGGCGCGTTGATGTCGAAATTCGGCTGCACCAGCTTAACGTCCAGTTCGTCAAACACCTTTTTCAGGGTCTCGTTCCGCCACACGATGCGGCCGCCCGCTTCCACCAGCACGCAGGGGATGGCGACCAAATTGATCAACCGCGCGGCAATCGAATTGTTTTCGGTGAAAACGTCGTCCATGATATCCTGCCGTTCCAGCGCCCATTTCTTCTCAACGGCGCGGCAGATAAGCAGCATCACGGCGGAAATGCCAAGCGCGACGAGCGCGACGGCCAAGCGGTACTGTACGAACAAGTCGGAGAAATACAGGGCGAAACAAAGCAGCACCAGCAACACTGTGATCGGCAGCAAACAAGTCCTTGCTTTCTTCATCCGGTATCTCCTCTCGTACGGTGCGTCAAATCAGTTCGGGCGGTCGGGCCGCCCGCACTGTCGGGACGCAAACAGCGGTTTCGCAATCTTCCGGTCGTATTTTCGCCGCTCTATCCTGCGCGCGGCGGCATCGCCTGCGCGCGATTGCGAAAATGGAATATCTGTTCAAAGCAGCCGATCAGGATCAGCGGCATCTGCGCAATGCTGAACAAAACGCCGATTGCGGTATAGACGACAGCCCGGAGCGTCGTGACGTTCTTGTTCGAACGCTTGAGCAAAAAATCGACCACGCAGAGTCCCTGCAACAGCAGCGGCATACCGACAAGCACGTTGACCGTATTGCCGAGACTATCGGAAAACGTCCAGTCGCTCCATTCGAAAACCAGCGACCCGACGAGCATCAGCAGCAGCCCGAGCATCATGCTGCGCGGCAGCGTCCAGTAGCGGAACGCCCGCATCGGCGCAAGCGAAATTTCCGTATGTTTTCTGCAGAAAAGCCGGAAGAATAAAAGATTGCCCAGTCCCGATACGCTTGCGGAAACGCAGAGCACGGGAACGATATAGGTCGGCACCGCGTCCGAAAACGCATCCAGATATTCGTTGATCAGCGAAATATACTCCGCGTCCGCGTTGCCGGACTGCGACAGCGCCGCCCGGTAAAAGTCGATCATTTCGTCCATCACGGACTGAACGGCGGCAAACGCGCCGTCTCCGGACAGTACGCCCGGCAAGGCCACGCAGATATACAGTCCCAGCAGGAACACGCCGGCAAGCGTCAGCGCCGTATAGGTGTTGCTGACGCGTTTCGTCTGCATATAGTACAGCGCGAACGCTGCGCCCGCCATGCAAACGATCATGCCGACCGCCGCGACCGTCGTATAGAAAGAAAGCGCGCCGACCGCATAAACCGCAGCAGGCAGCGCCATCCAGGCGGGTTTCGACCGGGCGCCGGCATACGCCCACAGCGCCGGAACGATAAGAAGCCCGACGGGGATCCAAACCGTACCCAGGCCCGCCGCGGCGGAAATTGCCAATATAAGCCAGACACGGCCCCGCGCGTTTTCCTGCTTCAGACTACTATTTTCCATGGCACCATTTTAATGCGCAAAGGGCAATGCCGTCAAGGCGCATTTGTCGTATACATGTCGCCTTTACGATGCCGCCTTTGCTTAAACTTTCTTTATTTTCGCCCATTTTCGCCTTTGCGGCAGCACATTTCCAGCTAAAAAATTCCTGCGATCATCCGTCCTGCTCCGATTGCTGATTTTGTACGGCCGCTTCAACGTCCCAGCCGCACATTTCGGCCTTTTTCATCAGCACGCGTTTAACGCTTTCGTCGATGCGTTCTTCGCTTAACCGTCCGTCTTCAGCGGCGGTTTGGAGGCTTTCGATGATCGCGGTCTGGCGGTCTACGTCCGCACCGCATACGATGATATCGCCTCCGGCAAGGATGAACTGCACCGCCGCATCCGCGGCGCTGTAAAGGGCTGTCAGCCCGTCCATGCGGAAATCGTCGCTGAGGACCAGCCCGTCGTACCCCATCTGTTCGCGTAAAAGCCCCGTGATAATAGGCTCCGACATGGAGGCGATGTCCGTTTCATCCAGCGCGGTATAGCGGACGTGCGCCATCATGATTGCGTCTACGCCGCTTTCGATCGCCGCGTAAAACGGCAACAGGTCGTAGCTCTCGAGCTCCTCGAGCGTTCGGTCGATAACGGGGGTTGCACTGTGGGAATCCTCCGTCGTGCCGCCGTGTCCGGGAAAATGCTTGGCTGCGGAGAGGCAGTTAACCGAATGCAGACCGTCTATGACGGACGCGCCGATCGCCGCGGTAATGGTCGCGTCCTCGCTGATGATCCGCGTTTCGAGGAACGTGTCCATCGGATTGTCGGAAACGTCCAGCACGGGAGCGAGATCGAGGTTGATCCCAACGGCGATAAGCTGCTCGCCGATGGTCGCAAACTGCTCGAACGCATAGTCCGCGTCGCGCCGCCTGCCGAGCGAGCGCGCCGAAACCGGCTGCGGGTCCCACCGGAAACGGGTGACGCTGCCGCCTTCAACGTCGGTGGCAATCAGCGGCGGAACGTCCGTCGTCAGCCGGCCTTTGACCGTGTCCGTCAGTTTTTTGCAGAGCGCGAACCCGCCGTCGCTGTTCGTGCGCTTGATGTTCGATCCGTAAAGGATCAGGTTCCCGATATGATAGGACTGCACGATTTGCTTGTATGTGCCGGTAAAATCGCTCGTGCCGGAGAAGCCGAACATGACCAGCTGCCCCAGCTTTTCCTGCATACTCATGCCGGTCATATAGGCCTCGACCCATTCTTCGGTCGTCTGCGGTGCGGCCTCCGGCGTGGACGTAGCGACCGGCTGTTCGCTCGGCGTCGGCGTCACGGTCGGCTCCGGCGTCGCGGCGGGCATCGGCGTTGCTCGCCGCAGGTCGATCCGGACATGCGGCAATCCAAACCAGACGCCAAGCGCCGCCCCGGCAACCAGCGCGACGACGGCTAAAACGAGCAGCATTTTTTTAAAGAGGTCACCAAACAACCGGACGTTCTCCGTTTCCAACTGGACGCAGCGGCAAAGCCCTCGCCGCGCGGCGTGATTTTGCACTATTATACCCCGCCGCCCGGTAAAATGTAAACCTTATGTCAGGCGCGCGTAAACATGCGGATCAATTTGTGTTCCGCCGAAAGGTTGCCAAGCGCCAAGAATGAATATAGAATACATATATGCAGCGTTGAAAGCAATCATGCCGCTATTTTAACAAACGGAAACGGGGGCACATCATGGAACAATTCTCAAAGCTTACGTATAAACAGCCCGATATGGGCGCGTTTAAAAAGACCGCCAAACAGCAACTCAAAAAGCTGAAAAACGCCGCTTCTTACGAAGAAGCGCGCGCCGCCTACATGGCCTCGCAGGAATCCTCCGGCCATGTCATGACCAGCTACGTGATCGCGTATATCCGCAACACGCTGGACACGAAAGACAAATTCTACGATGGCGAAATGAAATTTTTTAACCGCGCGATCGCCATGCTGATGCCGCTGAGCAAGCAAATGACGGAGGCGCTTCTCAAAACGCCGTTTCGCGCGCAGTTTGAGGAGGAGTTCGGCAAACAGTTATTCTCGCTTGCCGAAATGGAACGCAAGACGCAGAGTAAAAAGATTATTTTCGACCTGATCCGGCAAGGCAGCATCGAAAACGCGTACAAAAAGACCGCCGCCGCCTGCAAAACCACCTTTCGCGGCGAAGAAGTCAACTTTTACGGGTTGCTCAAGCACATGGAGAGCTCCGACCGCGAAGAGCGCAAAGAAGCATACCTTGCCTGGGCAAAACTCTATGAGGATATTTCCCAAAAGCTCGACAAACAGTTCGATCGGCTCGTCAGGCTCCGTATCCGCATGGCGAAGAAGCTGAACCTGCCGGATTACACGACCCTCGGCTACCTCAACATGCACCGCGCGGATTATGGTCCCGCGGAAGTCGAAAAATTCCGCGAGCAGGTCAAAACCATTATCGTGCCGGCCGTTTCAAAGCTCCGCGAAGCGCAGGCAAAGCGTCTCGGCGTAGACAAGCTCAAGTACTATGACGAAACCTGCGTCTTCCCGGACGGCAACGCCGACCCGATCGGCGGGCAGGACGTCCTCGTGCCGATCGCGCAGCAGATGTACCGTGATATCTCTCCGGAAACGGGCGAATATTTCGACTTTATGTGCGAGCACGGGCTGTTCGACCTGGAGACGCGCCCCGGCAAGCACATCGGCGGGTACTGCACCTACATGCCGGACTATAAAGCGCCGTTCATCTTCTCCAATTTCAACGGCACATCGGCGGACGTCGACGTGCTGACCCACGAGGCCGGCCATGCGTTCGCGGGCTACATGGCGATGCGCAGCCAGCCGCTGATGGATTACATGAGCTCCACCAGCGAAGTCAACGAAATCCATTCCATGACGATGGAGCTCTTCGCCTACCCATACCTGAAAGGCTTCTTCGGAGAAGACAAGGTCGACAAAGCGAAATTCGCGCATCTTTCCGGCTGTCTCGCCACAATTCCGTATCTTGTCAGCGTGGACGAATTCCAGCACCGCGTATATGCCAAGCCGGACATGACGGCAAAGGAGCGCCGCGCCGTCTGGCACGAAATCGAGCAGACCTATCTGCCCTGGCGCGATTACGACGGCGTTTCGTTCCTCGAAGAAGGCGGATTCTGGATGCAGAAGCAGCATATCTTCCTTTACCCGTTCTATTATGTGGATTATGCGCTCGCGCAGGTCTGCGCGTTCGCGTTCTACGGCCGTATGAAGCAGGATCAAAAGAGCGCATGGAGCGCCTACCTTGCGCTGTGCAAGGCAGGCGGCAGCAAAGGCTATTTCGAGCTGCTCAAGCTTGCCGGGCTGGAGATTCCCTTTGAGGACGGCGCAGTCGAAAAGGCGACCCGTCACGTTATAGAAGAGCTGGATCTGTAATTCATGCCCGGCTCTGCCGCCGCATGGTAAAATCAACGCCCGCTTCGGTTCGATCCGAAACGGGCGTTTTCTTCCGACGGGTGATGATGAGGGGGGACCGCCGCCGGAAACTTAGTTTAAACTGTTCTTTTGAGCGTTATCGACCGCACTGGAGCGCAGCGGAAATGTGATATCCGCATCGGCCCAGTTCTTGTAAACGACCAGCAGCGCAATCAGCAGACAGCCGAGCCTAACGGAAAATGTCTTTTCCAGCAGCAGCGCGGCCAATGCAAACACCGAAAACACGACGACGGTCTTTTTTTCGTTCGGGTGAATCGGCAGAAGCAGGGAAACCAGGTAGGCCGCCGCAAGCGCAAACACGACCAGTTGGTGCGGAATAAGCGCCAGAAGCACCCCGAAGCTTACGGCGATCCCCTTCCCGCCGTGGAACCGCTTCAGCGGCGAAAACGCATGCCCTGCAACCGGCGCAAGCATCACCGCGGCAAACACGGGGGAAGCCGGGTCCATCAGCTTCATGGAAAGCATCACCGGGACGTACCCCTTGGCCAGTTCGAAGGCTAAGCACAGCATCCCGAGCGGCGCGCCCGCATACTGGAACGCGTTGTGCGTTCCCGGGTTTTTATCGACGCTCACCTTGGTCACGTCGATCCCCTTGAATGCAAGCGGCAGGTAAACGCAATACAGCACGCTTCCGGAAAGGAATCCGGCGGCGACGCAAATCAGTTCGCTAAGAGCGTGCCCGGCCGCCATAACCATACGCCTCCCCTGCGTTCAGTATTCGTTTTGCAATGTCGTCGGCCGCGAACCGCGGAATCGCCTGCCGCTGACGGTTTCTCATGGCGTGCTGCGCAATCTCGTTGTCCAGTAACGCCAGCGCCTGGTCCGCCGCTTCGTCCGGTTGGAACGCACGCCGCGCAATGCCCAGCGACTGAAAATACGCGGCGTTTAGCGGCTCGCATCCGGGTATCGGCGCGGTCAGCACCATCGGGACCCCCATGACGGCGGCTTCCGTGCTGGTCAGCCCGCCCGGTTTGGTTAAAAGCACATCGCAGGCTTCCATCCAGAGCAACGCCTGGTCCGTATAACCGACCACTCTGAATCGTCCGTCTCCAAAAGAACGCCCGCTCAGCCGCATCGCCAGCGATTCGTTGCTGCCGCAGAGCGCGGCGACAATGGTATCCGAATAAACGCGATCGAGCAGTTCGCGCACGACGGCGGTCATCTTGCCGCCGCCCATACTGCCGCCCATAACGACGATCAGACGCGCGCTGTTTTCTATGCCGAGCGCTTCGCGCGCGGCCAGCTTGCCCGCCGTCTCACGCGTCGCCTTCCGCACGGGTATCCCCGTTGCGGCGAGCCGCCCGGCGGGAACGTCCCTCTCCTCGAACAGTCTCGATACCGCTTCGGACGGGGTGAAGTACAGATCCGGGCGCGTCTCTTCCCAGAAAGGGCTGCAGGCGTAATCCGTTATGACCGCATAAAACGGCACGTTCAGCATTCCGTTGCGGCGCATATAGGTCAGCGTTTCCGCAGGATACAAATGCATGGCGACCACGGCGTCGTATTTGCCATCGGCAATATACCGCGCCAGCGCCGGCGCGTATCGCTTGTTGGCCCAGTAGACCGGCGAACGCCCGCGGCTGTTGCTGAGCATGCCGCCCAGATGGTAAGTCGCCCCGAACGCGTGCGGCGTCAGCACGGCGGAACGGACATAAGTTCCGGCGACCTTTTCCGCCGCCCGTTCGCTTTTAAGCGTAATGTGGTCGAACACGGAACAGGACGCCCCGCGCGCCGAGAGCGCTTCACGCACAGCCTCCGCCGCGGTATTGTGCCCCTGCCCGGTCGAGCAGGACAAAATCAGTACCTTCAATTTGTTCCCCCCCATCGCCTTCAGACGACCATTCGATTACTTATTGCTGCAACCCTCGCAGGGATGCGAGCAATGCCATAGCTCATCGGCAACCGGCGCCCAGTCCTTGGCCCGGGCGGCGCACTTGCCGCAGTAATCCTTCGCTTCTTCCGGCGCAAGCATCTCGGTCGAGCGCGCGCCGCTCGTTTCGACCATTTCGGCGAGTTTCCCCGTGTTGTCCAGCACCGGGCACGGACGAAGCATGTTCTGGTTGAACGGCTGGTTGTCGTGATACTGCATAAACAGCGGCGACTGAAGCGCTTCCAGCAGCGTCTTTTCGCGGATGTTGCAGTCCGAATAATGGATGAACGCACAGGGTTCGATATCGCCGCCCGCGTTGATGTGCAGATAGCGCCGTCCGCCCGCGATGCAACCGCCGACGAATTCGCCGTCGTTCCAGAAATCGATCGTAAACAGCGGCTTCGTCTTGCGGAACGCACGGAGCCGGTCGTACATGAACTTCCTCTGCTCCGCGGTCGCCATCAGCTCCGGTACCGCGCCCTTGCCAACCGGCATGTAGGTGAAGAACCACGCAAATTTCGCGCCCCACTCGACCATCGCGTCAAAGTATTCTTCGCTGCCGATCATCTCGGCATTTTTATTCGTATAGCAGCAGGACACGCCGAACAGAAGCTTCTTTTCGCGCAGGATCTTCATCGCTTTCTGCACTGCGGCGAACGTCCCCTTGCCGCGGCGGAAGTCGGTGTCTTTCTCAAATCCTTCAACGCTGATAGCGGGCACAAAGTTCTTCACGCGGAGCATATCGTCCGCGAATGCTTCGTCGATGAGCGTTCCGTTTGTAAACGCGAGGAACGCGCATTCCGGATGGCGTTCGCAAAGCGTAATGATATCCTTTTTGCGTACAAGCGGTTCGCCGCCGGAGTAGATAAAGAGGTAATTGCCAAGCTCTTCGCCCTGCTTGATAATGCTCTCCATCTCGTCGAGCGACAGGTTCAGCTTGTGTCCGTATTCAGCCGCCCAGCAGCCCGTGCACTTTAAATTACACGCGCTCGTCGGGTCCATCAGGATCGCCCAAGGAATATTGCAGCCGTACTTCTTTCTGTTTTTCTTCTGCCTTGCGGCACCGACCAGCGAGTCGTTGATGGCGACGGTTTCAAAAAGTTTTTCGCGCACGCCGTCGTCAATGTCCGTCCACAGGCTCATGATCAGCTTATACCAGTTGCCGTCCTTGTCTTCAAAAACTTTGCGCACCGCCTGCGACTGCCTCGTGACGGAGTCGCTCGTATCGTGCTTCTCCAGCCAATCCAGTACCTTCGGCACGTTTTTTACCGGATCGCTGCTTAAATAATTCAGCACCTGCCGATAGGCGAACGCTTTTATGCTTTCTCCAATAGTCCTGCTCATAATCTATGTCCTTCCCTTCCGGCTTTTTTCTTAATCATAGCCCCTTATTTCGGCAATTGTCTGCGAACAGAAAACGCATGCTGTGTAGTTTTCTCTTATTCGATGCAGAGTGTTACGTTTTTAGACAATCTTGTGTTCGTGTGCAGTTTTTTCCCGCGTTTTCCGCTTTGGTCATAGGTACTTTGCCGTAAAGCGCTTACGCTTAGATCATCGTTTTAGAACGAAGGAGATCTTTTTTATGAGTTTACGTTCTGCGACCGTGCGTCGGCTCGATTGCCGCGGTCAAAGCCGTACAATACGGAGGGAACGATATGAATGAACATATGGCGTCCGCAATCCTCGGCGTTTCCGTCGATATCTGGATTCGCGACATGCAACACGATACGCAAAGAACAGCCCGCCGTTTAGCCGAACTCGGCGGTTTGTTCTCGACCGGCGCAAAGCAACGCCGGTTCTTCAGCCAGGCGGAAGACATCCTCAAAAACCGCTCCAGCGCATACTACCCGCTGCTGAAAGCGCTTTGCTCCAATGTGGATGCCGGCGCGATCCGAACCTTCGGTATGGCGTTCGGGTATCACAGCCTGAGCCGGGGTGCGGCAAAGCGGCGCGCCGCCGTTCAGGGCGGACATCCGGCCGTTTCGTTCGCCGCGTTTGTACGCGACGCGACCCCGTCCTCGCTGGAAGGTTCCATATCTTCAACGAACCCGCTCGGCACGGGCACCTATCTCGTCTACCCCGCCGCTTCGTGCGACGCGACGGCGCTCTGCGGCGTTATGCGCAAATATCGCGAGTGCGCGTTCCTTGTGTTCGACGCGCGGCATGAATTTGCGGACGGCCTTCCGTTCAACGCGATGCGGCTGGTCCCGTTTCAGGAGTTGCTGGATGGCAAGCTGCCGCGCGCGGGCGCTCTCTTCGGTGCGTTCGCCGCCTTTGACGAAGCCTCTATCGGCCAGGACGTATCGTGCGAACGGCTGAAATCTCTCAGTAAATGCGGCTGTATGTTTTATGTTTTGACCGCGTCCGCCGGCGTATCGGCCTGCGCGAAAGCGCAGGTCGCGCAGAAAATATCCTTCCTGCGAAGAAACCTGCCCTGCCCGATATTCCCCGTGTCCCTTGAAACGGACGTGGAATGTGTGGATTCGCCGGTGCTGGCGTTTCTCCCCCAGTTTGCCGGAGCGTTTTAATCTGTCTGCTTTAACAGGCTGAGCAGCCGCCGATATGGCGGCTGTTGGGGCGTCAAAAAACTTGTTTTTTGACGGGACAACCGCGTTTTGCCTCTCGCCCTTCGGGCTCCCGGGCGGCAAAACGTACAAAGAAACCGCCCGAAACGGGCGATCCGTTGCGGCGGTTTAACCGCCGCAGCCGGAATATACGGGTTAAGGGTTGCGACCCTTAACAATCCATTGGACTTTTTTTTGACAGGCTGCAGCCGCCGATATGGCGGCTGTTTTCAGTTGTAAACAAGTTGTGAGTTTTTCTGTGGAAATTGAAAGACAAGTTTAGTTATGATATCATACTTTTGTTTAAACTCCATATACAATCACTCATAACAGGAAGGAATATTACTTCTATGAGCAAAGCAATGAAAATAATACTGATCGTGCTGGTCGTACTGGTTGTTGCCATCGGCGGATTTTTCTGGTACGTACTCGGCAGCATGCACTCCGACGCGGTCGATATTGTTGAAAAACCGGATTTGGAAGCGTCCGACGATGATGAGGCGAGCATCATTACCGTCATTGCCGACGACCCGACGCCGTCGCCAACGCCTATGCCGATCTATGAGGAGGAGGCTTTGGACGAAAGCGTCGTCAACATTCTACTCATTGGGACGGATTCCCGCAGCGAGGATACGGACGAAACTTCCGAAGGCCGTTCGGATTCGATGATCCTGGCCTCGCTGAACAAAGACACCGGGACCGTTACGCTGGTTTCCTTCATGCGCGACGCACGCGTCAAGCGTATCGGTTCGAGCGGAAAATTCACATTCTATAACAGACTCAACGGCGCATACAGCGGCGGTTATGCCGGAGGCGGCCCCGGGGAACTGATCAACACGATCAACTATAACTTCGGGCTTGATATCCAGGAATACGTCGCGATCGGTTTCGACGGCTTTGCAGCCCTGATCGATCAGATCGGCGGCCTTGACGTCGATCTGGACCAGGCCGAGATCAATTTCATCAACGACCGCATTACGGGTGATCACGAACTGGAGCCCGATATCGTTAAAAGCGCCAGCACGATCAAAGCCGATCCCGGCGTCGTCCATCTGGACGGCGCGCAGTGCCTGATTTATGCACGCAACCGGCACACCGGTTTCGACGGCGGCGACGGCAACGATTACGATCGCGTGAGCCGTCAACAGGAAATCATCGAACTGGTCTACAAGAAAGTTACCACGCAGATGGACGAGCAAAGCGTATACGCGCTCATCACATTTGCAACCAACTACATCACGACAAACATGAAGCTCGACACCATGACGGACCTGGCCAAGGTTCTGCTTGCGAACGACATCAACTTCGTGACGACAAGTATTCCCGCCCAGGGCAGCTATAACTATTATGTCGACGAAACGACCGGCGAAAAGACCGAACAACTGGAGTTCAATATCAAAAAAGCCTCCGCAGCGCTTTTAGAACTGCTCTATGGTTCGGAAGAGACGCCGGAACCGGACGACTCCGGTAACTGAACCTGATTTTGTCCTGTCGGCCGTCCCGCTTTTAGCGGGACGGCTTTTTTCAGCCC
>CAYUUB010000017.1:0-15502 GCA_964447725.1 uncultured Oscillospiraceae bacterium | reverse complement strand
ACGCAGACGGGGCCTTTCTTTTGAACCGATTCATACAGCCGTTCCATACTCATAACGCGTTTCTCCTCCTACAATGGTTTTTTTCACTCTGCCGCGCACGCGCCTGCCGTCAAACGGCGTGTTGTGCGAGCGGGAGAGCATCGTGTTTTGCTCGATCGTCGTATCCTCGTCCTGCGACAGGATGGTGAAGTCCGCCGGATATCCGGGACGAAGCAGTCCGGCCAAGATACCGAGCCGCTGCGCGGGCGCAAGGGAGGTCATCTCCGCAAGCCGCGTGAGCGGGATGCCGTTTTCGTAGAATACCTTCAGGTATATCTGGATCGCATACTCGATGTTGGAGATTCCCGCCATGCCGGCTTTCTTGTCCGCGGGCGTATGCGGCGCATGGTCGGTGGAAAGGCAGTCGATCGTGCCGTCCGCGATGCCGGCGATGAGCGCGTCCACATCTGCCCTTGTGCGCAGCGGCGGGTTGACTTTATAATCGCTGTCGCAGCCGAAGAGGTGGTGCGGCGTGACTTCGCAGGTGAGAGAAAGGCCGTCCGCCTTTGCGGCGCGCACCATATCCACGGTCTCCGCGCGGCTGATGTGGCCGATGTGCAGATTGCCGCCGACCTCGCGCAGCAACGCGATATCGCGCGCGACGATCTTCCGTTCCGGCTGGCAGTGCGTGCTGACGACGAAGCCGTATTTCTTCGAATCGAGCAAAAGCTGCCGCATGAAATCGTCCGAAACGATCGTTTTGCCGTCGTTACTGAGCATGGCGGTGATCCGGCTCAGCGCCGCGCGGTCGGTCGGCGTTTCGTCGCCGAGGTTTTCTCCGGCGGCGGCCGCCTGCGTCAGCCGGCAAAGGCGCAGGTGCTCCGCTTTCTGCAGATTGGCTTTCACAAGCGCGGGCGTGCTGATCACGGGGCGCGTGTTCGCCATCGCGCAGAGGTGCGCGTACCCGCCTGCGAGCGCCGCGCGCATGCCGGTCTCCATCGTTTCCTTTTCCGGACAGCCGGGGTCGCGCAGGTGCGTGTGCAGGTCGATGAACGCCGGCATGAGTACGTTCCCGCCGACGTCGACGACCTGGTCCGCGCGCTGCCAGCAGAGCGGGCCGCAGCTTAAGATGACCCCGTCCTTTGCGCAGACGTCGCCGTAGCGGTCGCCCGCCGCGTCGATCAGGCGCGCGTTACGAAACTGAATGATCATGGTTTTGCTCCTTTTTACAGGCTGGTGCGTACGTCGCAGTATTCGCAGGCGTACTGATTCGTCTCCGGGTCGACAAGATAGAACGTGACGTCCCCGATGTGTTCCTGGTTCGTGATGCAGCGCGGGTTTTTACAGGTGAGGATGCCCGTGACCTTTTCCGGCGGGGAGAGTTTGATTTTGTTGACGCGCACGCCTTCCTTGATATAAGAGATGGTCACGTCCGGGTCGATCAGGCCCAGGACGTCGAAGTTCAGGTCCAGGTGCGTTTCGATCTTGATCAGGTCCTTGTGGCCCATCTTTGTGCTGTCCACGTTGCGCATGAGCACGACGACGTCGTCCAGCTTGTCCAGACCGAGTTGCTGGAAGATTTTGTAGCCGTGCCCCGCGCGGATGTGGTCGATGACAATGCCCTCTTTGAGCTTGGATACATTGATCATGTTGCGTTTGCCTCCTTATATCCGTCGAATCAAGCTTGCGGTTCTTCGATGCCGAGCAGTTTCATGATGAGCGCCATGCGCACGTACATGCCGAATTTTACCTGGGCAAAGTATGCCGCGCGCGGGTCTTTGTCCACTTCGGTCGCGATCTCGTTGACGCGCGGCAGCGGATGCATGACGATCATATCGGGTTTGGCGAGCGCCATCTTGTCCGCCGTCAGGATGAAGTAATCCTTTAAGCGGAGGTATTCTTCCTCGCTGATAAAGCGCTCGCGCTGCACGCGGGACATATACAGCACGTCCAACTGGGAAATGCTCGCTTCCAGATCGTCCGTTTCCGCGAAGGGCACGCCTTTTGCCCGGAGTTCTTCTATGACAAACGCCGGCATGCTGAGTTCTTCCGGCGAGATGAACAGGAACCGGACGTTTTGATACCGCGCGAGGCAGGTGACGAGCGAATGGATCGTCCGGCCGAACTTAAGGTCGCCGCATACGCCGACGGTGAGCCCGTCGAAGCCGCCCTTGTAGTGCCGCATGGTCAGAAGGTCCGTCAGCGTTTGCGTCGGGTGGTGGTGCCCGCCGTCGCCCGCGTTGATGACCGGGCACTCGGCATAGCGGCTCATGAGCTTTGCGGTGCCTTCCTTCGGGTGACGGACGACGATGACGTCCGCATACTGGCTTACGGTACGGGCGCTGTCGGCCACGGTTTCGCCCTTTGCCGTGCTGGACGTATTCGGGTCCGAAAAGCCAAGCGTACTGCCGCCGAGGCGGAGCATGGCCGCGTCGAACGAAAACTTCGTGCGCGTGGAAGGTTCGTAGAAGAGGCTCGCGAGGATTTTACCCTTGCAGGCCTCCGCATAAGCGGACGGGTCCTGCACGATCCGCTCGGCGAGCGACAGCACCTCGTCGAGCTCTTCCAGAGAAAAATCGCTCGGTGCGATCAGGTTTCGGTCTTTGAGCATGAAATTGTCCCTCCTTTTCGTGCTTGTAAAGCCGGCGCGCTCCGCAATATGCGGGTCGGCGCGTGTGCAAAAAAAAATACCGGTTCTAAAAACCGGTATTGACTGAAAAAAACGAAGAATGAAAAATGAAATACGTTGTCCGTCCGATTGATTTTCTTTTGAAATCGTACTTCCCCCGCGGGCTCATAGGACGGCCTCCTCACGCATCAATTTTGCTTATTTTTGCTAGAATACTAAAAATCAGGCCGCTTGTCAATGGGGGAATTCATATTTTTTGCAAACCGGGGCGTTTGGCCCGGGCCGGGAAGCCGTACGAGTACGACGACGGCGCGCCGGTAGTTCCGCCTTGCCACAATTGTGCACGGCGCGCTATACTGATACACGGAATCCAGGCTGCCGGCGGACGGCCTATGCGCGTCGGGCCCGTAAATCCGGCGCCGTTTCATCCGGCGGGACGAACGGGGACGCCGTCTTGCTGCCGGCAATTGTTTGTGGGGGCGAACATGAAGGTTAAGGAAAACAGGACGCTGGGCTTTGCCGTGATCGCGGCGGTTTATACGGCGGCCGCTGTCCTGGGGGTGCTGGTGTATCGGGCGCTCGGCGTATCTTGGGTGCCGCGGCTGCTGCTGGCGGACGTTGCCGCGACGCTGCTGGTGTTTATTGCCAGTCTTCTTCTGGACAACGCTTCGGTCTACGATCCATACTGGTCGGTTGCGCCGCTTGTCATGCTGCCGCTTTGCATCGCGAATTTCGGCGTATGGACTCCGGGGAGCGTGGCGCTGCTTGTTTGCGTCGGGTACTGGGGCGTCAGGCTGACGGCAAACTGGACCTGTACGTTTCAGGATTTAACCCACCAGGACTGGCGTTATACGATGCTCCTGCAAAAGAGCGGCGCATGGTACCCGCTCGTTTGCCTGTTCGGGATCATGCTGTTTCCGACGCTCGTCGTATTCATGTGCCTGCTTCCCGCGCTTTTCTACATCCAAATCGGAGCGGTGAACGCGCTCACGCTGCTCGGCTTCGCCGTCTGTCTGCTGGCGGCGACGCTCCAGCTTGCCGCCGACCTTCAGATGCACCGTTTCCGGAAAAGCGCAAGCGGCCATGCCGAACTCATCCGCACGGGGCTGTGGACGCATGCGCGACATCCGAACTATCTGGGCGAAATTCTGATGTGGTGGGGCGTCGCGACCGTGCTGCTGTCGGTGCGGCCCGCGCTGTGGTATCTCTGCGCCGGGGCGGCGGTCAACACGCTGATGTTTTTGTTCATCAGTATTCCGATGGCGGAAAAACGGCTCGCCGGATACAAAGACGGCTTTGCGAAATACAAAAAACAGACGAACATGCTGCTGCCGTTTCCGCTCCGGCGCGGCTGAGGGCCATGGCCGTCGTTTGGGGTAACGATAAGGAGCCGGACGCTTTTGAAAGCGTCCGGCTCCTTTCTGATCACGGGCTGTTTATTTGGAAGCGGCTACGACGCGAATCGCGCCCATCGGGCAATAGCGAACGCATTTGCCGCACTTCACGCAGGCCTTCATGTTCACCTTCGGCGCGGAATACCCGGTTTGCGAAAGCGCGTTAACGGGGCAGACCCGGACCGACGGGCACGGATGGTTTTCGGGACAGCGGCGCTTGTCCACAAAGATTCTCTGGTCGGCTGTAATTGGCTCCTGTTTCTGCCCGCCGAAAAGTTGATCAAAAAGATTGTTGCTCAAGTTCTCCACCTCAATCGTCATTCGTTTCAATTAAGGATAATGAGAAATCTTTCCAATATCAGTAACATAGTCACCTAGCGGGTTTTTTCTGCAAGCAGAGCGGAAAGGTTTTTTGGCAACGGAACGGGCCGAAATCGTTTGCTCGCGTCTTTATGTTACCCGTCATACTCCAGCGCGCCGCAGTCGGTCGCGTCGCCGGAAACGCGCGCGCCGCCGGCAAAATCAAAATCGCCGCACCACTCGGACGACATGCCCGCGTCGATGGCCGGCGAGCCTTCCGAAAGGCGGAAGTCGCCGCCTGACGCGTCGACGAAACCGGGGTCGCCGATAAAGTTATTGGAAATATGGATCTTGCCGGCGCCGCCCACAATCGTTTCGTCCGAATACAGGATGTTGTTGCAGATTTCGTTCGTTTTGAATCGACAATAGCGCTGGATGAGGATATCCGGCGAATTATCGAGCAGCGTGTTGTTATAAATTTTGATGGATTCCGCCCGGCCGCGCAGCGCGTCGTAACCGCCGAACGCGATGCCCGCGACCGCGTTGCAACCCGTAACGATGTTGTTTCGTATGACGATTTGTTCCACCGACCGGCCGAAGTGCTCGGAAGCCGCTTCTATGCCGATGTCGCAGTTTTCGATGCGGTTGCCTTCGACGAGGATGTTTTCGCCGCCGTCGACATAGACGCCTGCCGCGCAGGACACGCCGTCGTATGCGGGATTGCCGGCGGACGATATATTCCAGATCGTATTTCCGCTGCAGACGCCGTTTCGCACCCGGTCGTTTTTCGGCGCGGTGCCTTCAAAGCCGATGAAGTCGATACCGATGTTGTCGTTGTCGTGCACGTGGTTGTTCGTGACGGAAAAGTTCGTTACGTTGCCGTTGAGCGCGATCGCTTCGCTGCTGCCGAGCGTGTTGCCGGACACTTCGCAGCCGTCGATGACGATTCCGTCGAGCGGCGTGTCGCCGTCGGTCCCGTAGACGGCGATGGCGTGCGCGTTTCGCGTTTCCGCCGCGCCGGCGGCGCCGTAGACCGTGGAAATGCCGCTTACCGAGCAGTTGACGATTTCGATACCGCTGCCGGAACCGGAGACAAAGACGCCGCTCGGCATGCGTTCGTCGTACGAAACATAATTTTCAATCGAAAACCCCTCGATGCGGATGAAAGCGACGTTTTGCAGTACGACGATCGCGTTTTGCGTATCGTCCCAGCCGAACGAAAGCGATTCGCCGCTTAACACGGGCGTTTCGCCGGGGCAGGCCGAAAAGGTGATCGGCGCGCCGTCCATACCCGAAGTTTGCAGGACGAGCCGCTCGTAATAGACGCCGCCGCGAACGAGCACGGCGTCGCCCGGCGCAACCGCTCCGGCGGCGCGGGAAAGCGTTTTCCATGGCGCTTCGGGCGTACCTGGATTTTCGTCGCTGCCGGACGCGGCGACATAGTAGACCGTTCCGGCAGATGCGGCGGTTTCGGCGGTGGCGCCGGCCTGTTTTTCCGTGCTGTCGCAGGCAAACAGCAAGCATAGGGCGAGCATGGAAAAAACCGCGCAAAGAACCGGTTTGCGTCCCATAGCTCCATCCCCCCGATCCGGCGATTGCCACGCGTTATGCTCGTTTTGTTTTATTGTATCTTTGCGCCGGCTTTGCTGTCAACGCGGGCACGATGCGAACTGCCGAATCGATTGACGGCGCTATGGAAGTGTACTAGACTGATAGTCAGTTGAAACATGGCCGATTGGCAAAATGAAGAGGTCTTCACGCATGGAACAGGAGCAGGAACAGGCTGCGACAACCGAACGGCAGCAACCGAAGCAAAAGAAACGCATTCGGCTGATCGCGATGTCCGCCGCGGGCGCGCTGTTGCTTGCGGGCGCTGCGTATCTGTTTTTCGGCTATACCCTCGCAGCCGGACGGCTGATCCCGCGCGACGCGGAAACGGTTGCCATTGCAAGCGGACAGTTGCGCTCGGGAAAAGCGCTTCTGCGGCTGAAAAACCCCGTTTCCATCGACCTGAGCGGATGTAACGCTTCCGTCGAAACCGTGGACGCGCTCAAAACCGCGTTCCCGGACTGCGCCGTCCTCTGGGACGTCCCGCTGCACGACGGGACCTATCCGAGCGATGCGACCGCCCTTGCCCTGCCGGATGCGAGCGAAGGGGATATCGCTCTTTTAAGCTGTTTCCCGAATTTACGGTATGTGGACGCATCCGGCAGCACCTGTTACGATGCGCTCCTGCTGGCGCAGGAGGCGTTGCCGGAGTGCACGTTCGTCTGGACGGTCGAGGTCGGCGGCGTGGCGGCGACCAACACGGACAAGGTGATCACTCCGACCGAAACGGCGAGTTACGATGAGATCGACCGTGCGATTGCCGCGCTTCCGGCGCTCCTGCGCGTGGATTTACGCGCCACCGGCATCTCCGCGGACGACGCCGAGGCGCTTGCGGCGGCTTATCCCGATATTCGGTTCCAATGGCTGATCGACGTGCTGGGCGACGCTTACGAAAGCGGCGAATTTACGCTCGATCTTTCCGGGCGCGAGATTTCCGATGCGGACGCGCTCGCGGCGCAACTGAGCCGGTTTCCTTATCTGACAAGCGTCGATCTGACCGGGACGAACCTGAACGAGGAGCAGATCGTCGGTATGACGCAGTTCCTTCCCGGCGTGGAGCTGGTCCATACGGTCGCCTTCTGCGACCAGGAGGTGCTCAGCACGGCAACCGAACTGAACGCGAACGAATATCCGCTGACGTCCCCGGAAGAGATCATGCCCGCGCTGTCGCAGTTTTCCCGGCTGGAGCGGGTCGACCTTTCCAACTGCGGCCTGAGCAACGAACAGATGGAGACGCTGATGGACGCGTACCCCGACGTGCGTTTCGTCTGGGTCGTGCATATGGGGACGCACACGCTGCGCACGGACGCGGTCGGGTTTTCAACGCTGAACCCGTCCAAGGCGTACTCCGAAACGTCCTCCCCGGAGTACATCGAGGCGGTCAAGACCTGCGTGCGGCTCACCGACGAGGACATCCAGGTGCTGCGTTACTGCACGGACCTGGAAGCGCTCGACCTCGGGCACAACGAGATTTCCGACCTCTCGGTGCTGACGAACCTGAAAAATCTTAAAATACTGATTCTGGCTGACAACTGGATCAGCGACATTTCGCCGCTAGCGGAGCTTACGAACCTGCAGTACCTCGAGCTGTTCATGAACCGCATTACGGATGTCACGCCGCTTGCGAGCCTGACAAACCTGCTGGATCTGAACATCTGTTCCAATAAGATCGAAAATCTCGACCTACTCTACGGCATGACGAATCTGGAACGGTTATGGTATTCTCGCAACAAGTACGACCGTCCGACAGCAAAAGCCCTGGCCGACGCACTGCCGGACTGCGAGTGCAACTATAAAACCTTTGACGAAACCGGCGACGGCTGGCGCGAGCATCCGCGCTACAAATGGGTGCGGGCGTATTTTGGAAAATAGAAACCGACAAACGGAACGATATCAAACGGCGGCCCGGAGCATGCTCCGGGCCGTTCCTGCGTTTTCTGTTATTGCGCGGTTTGCGTCGGCGTGCGCGCGGAACCGACGGGCTTTATCCGGAACGCGGCGGCTTCCAGCAGATAATCCGGCCACGCGCTCTGCGGAATGAAATAGGTGTTCGACCAGAAGCGCGACGCGCGCATCATCCGTCCGGTGTTGGAAAACACGGCGGACATGTCGTAGACGGTGTAGTTCCGAAGCGACTGGAACGAATGGACGTGCAGCGTCATGCTCGGATTGATCATCTCCAGCACGAGGTAGGAATCCTCCGCGCCGTCGCCGTCGGTGTCCAGCCGGTCGAGTATCAGCATAGCGTGGCCGCTCTTTGCGGTGACGATGTCCCCGCCGCGGCCCGCGTTGAATGCGACGGCGTTGTCGCCCTCCCAGTTGAGCGAGCCGTTTTTGCCGACGATCGAACCCGTGATGTTGTTGACAAGGTTGATCCCCGCCTGTTTATACGCCCAGACGACGATGGCCACGCAGTGCATCCCGTGCACACGGTAGGTGCCGTAATCGTCCGTGATGGGCTTGGAAAGCCGTGTCCCCCAAGCGGGACTCATGCCCCAGTCGTCCTCACCCTGATAGGTGCCGTAAAGCTGATAGGGCAGCGCAAGGCCGGCGTTTGCAAGCGCCGTTGCAAATGAAACGGCGACGGTAACGACGCCGCTGCGGGTCTGCAGGCCCGCCAGAGCCGCGTGCGCCGCGACATAGCGGTTGATTTGAGCGACGCTGCTTCCGTGTTCGGAAAGATAATCCTCGATCGGCTCGGAAAGAACCTCAAGCCCCTCTGCGTCCAGCAGATAGTTGTAGCCGGAAACGACGGTTACGGTGCGCGGGGTTCCGATTTGCCCGCTTGCATCCTTAACGAAGATCCGATACGTGCCGTCCACCTTGAATACGCGGATCGCGCCGTTTTCCAGAGCGAGCCAGTCGGGCGAATCCGTTTCGGGCGCCTGCGACCCCTGCGTAAAGCAGCAGGCGACGGCATCGCTGCTTGCCTGCAGCGCAACGACCCCGTTTCGTACGGAAACGGAAAGGATTTCGGGCGCGCCGGAGCCGCCGCTTTCCGCCAGCGAGAAAGCGGGCAGCAGCATAACGGACAGGGCGATCAGTGTGGCGAGGATGCGCTTCATGGCACCATTATAAAAACCGGGAAGGTCCGTGTCAATGAATGAATAAAACGCATATGCAGCCGACGTATTCGGACAGCGAAAAAAAAGCACGGTCGGCAAAAGAGAGCGTCACAGACGGATTTTGCAGCATTTATGCCGAATTAGGAGAATGTAAAGCCGCAAAATCAAATATGGCAATTATGAAAAACAATTGCGTGGCGTATGCATTATTTGGTATAATCATTCGACGATCATGCAATAAAAGACACGCACATGAAGATAAAGTGATCAATCGATGAAACCGATGAAACGTATTTGCATCCTGTTTTTGGCGCTCAGTTTTCTGCTCGTTTTTCCGTCTGCCTCGCTTGCGCAGGGGAATACTTCGCTATGGGCGGACTGCACCTATAATTGTTCGAACGAAACGCGCGACGGACTTCGCAAAATAAAAGACGACGATCCGGGGACGCACCTTGTCGTCGCCGGGCCGGGGGACGTTACCATATCGTGGGAAGCCGACGTTCCGGCGGACAAGCTATATGTGGAGTGGTATACCGTCCCGCAAGGATTTACCGTCACGCAGTATGACGGAAACGGAACGGTCCTGAGCGAGTGCGATGGGACGACGACACAGATCAACCAGATGTATCCGCTGGAGCAGGGAACGCGCAGCGTATGCGTTTGTGCCGACGAGGATATGGATATCAGCACCCTGCAGGTTTACGACGCGGATACGATTCCATACAACTACCATGAATGGAGCGATTCGCCGGACAAACTCGATTATCTGGTCATTGCGACGCATCCGGACGACGACGTGCTGTTTATGGGCGCGATCGTCCCTATTTACGGCGTGGAGCGCGGCCTGACTGGCAATATTCTGTATGTCTGCACGAAAGACCTTCGCCTGCGCTGCGACGAAGCGCTGAACGCCGCATGGGTGATGGGATTGCGGTGCTATCCGGTTTTCGGAGGATTCCGGGACGTCGCGAATACCCGGAAGGACGTATGGGGCGACGATTTCAAGCCGGACGCCGTGACGCACTATCTGGTGACGCAACTGCGAAAATATAAGCCGGAGGTCGTGATCACCCACGATTTGAACGGAGAATACGGGCACTGGCAGCACATCGTGGTTTCCGAGGCTGCGCAGCAGGCGGTCCTTCTGGCAAATGACGCGTCGTATGATCCGGATTCGGCGGCGGAATACGGCGTGTACGAAGTAAAGAAGCTCTATTTGCATCTTTACCCGGAGAATACGATTTCGCTGGACGTGGAGGCGCCGCTGGCTGCGTTCGGCGGGATGAACGCGGACGAAGTAGCAACGCTCGCCTATGAAGAGCACAGCTCGCAGATCGAAAACGGATATCATCGCGTACGCAACGAAGGCGTATACAGCCTTTCGGATTTTGGTCTGTACTATTCCGCCGTCGGAGCGGACAGCGGAATCAACGATATGTTCGAAAATATCGACGAAAAACTTTTGAGCACATATGTTGCGCCCGAGCCGACGCCGGCGCCGACGCAATCGCCCGTTCCGACGGCGACGCCAGCGGCGGATGAGGAAGAAACCGCGGAAGCAGCGGAGCCATCGTCCGTGCGGGTGCTGTATTTTCCCGCGGGGGCCCTGCTCGGCGTGCTGCTGATCGTTCTGACGGCGGTGGGTATTAAAAAACGCTTAACCGGCAAGCGCAGGCAAACCGGCGGGGACAGGGACGAATAGACCGCGCTCCCCGGGGTATGTTTTAGCGCAGTGCGCCATACGCCAACCGGCGAAACAGGGGGATTCGCCGGAGGCTGAATCGATTCAAGGAAAATTGCACGATTGGATTAAGGGAGCTTACCGAGTGAGAAAAATTTGCCTGCTGCTGGCCACGCTGTTCCTCGTTGAGGGGATCAATCTGTCTTTTATCAACCCCGACGTCGCCGCCGAAACGGCCGGAGTCGACCTCATGCTGGTCGTGACCCATCCGGGCGACGAGTATCTCTACCTAGGCGGCGTTCTGCCGTACTATGTGTCGGAGCTTGGCTATACCGCGGTCGTGGTCTATATGACCAGCGTGGACGAGACGCAGCGGCAGGAAGCGGCAAAATCACTGCGGGCGCTCGGCGTCAGCGAAGAGCCGGTTTTCGGCGACTTTGAGGACGTTTATTCCGACGATCTGGATGAGATGAAGGACTGCTGGTCCGAGAAGAAGGTACGCGAATTTCTCACGGAAGCGATCCGCGAATACCGGCCCGCCGTCGTCGTTTCGCACGACCTTGACGGCGAGTACGGCAATGCGGCGCACATGCTGACCGCGCAGGGGATTCGCAAGGCGGTGAAGGACGCCGCAAGCACCCGCTATTTTGAGGATTCGCTGGAAGAATACGGCGTTTGGCAGGTCAAGCGCCTGTTTTTGCATTTCTATGAGGACGGGGATGCAAGCGTGTCCATCGACCGCGAGGCGCCGCTGGAGGTGTTTTCCGGCAGAACGGCGCTGGACGTGGAGGAAGACCTCTACGAATCTTTTTCGGAGGAATACCGCTATCCGCTGGATGTCGGAGACAAAACCTACAGCGTTGCCGACTACGGCCTGTACTATTCCGACCCCGATCTGGACGTATTGCCGCAGTACGACGACTTTTTCTACGGGTTGAGTTCGATTTTGCTCAACGGACCGGACGCTAAGGGCGTTTTATCGTCCGTTACGCTCAGGGAGGACGCCGAACCGCTTGAAGAGCCGTCCGAAGACACCTATTTCCGTTCGGAGGACGATCCGGAAGAGGTCGTTATCGAGGACTGGGACAACGAACACTGGGAATACCGCACGGATACGCTGTCGATCATCGTCGACCGCATCCACACGACCAACGCCGAGGACAAACCGATCTGTTACTGCGTCGCCCATGTGCGCATGCGCGGAGAGGACGCCTTCCGCGCGGCGGTGCGCGGCGAAAACGGCGGCACGAAATCCAACGAAGTGCCGACCGACATGGCGCGGCGTTACAAAGCCGTGCTTGCGATCACCGGCGACAATCTGAGCGTAAACGAACCGGAACTGAAGGGGATCATCATCCGGAACGGGAAGGTCTACAACAACAAAAAGGCCGCGGACACCATGGCGCTGATGCCCGACCTTTCGATGAAGATATTTTCGCCGGGAGAAACCACGCCGGACGAACTGCTCGCCATGGGCGTTACCAACGCCTTTTCGTTCGGACCGACGCTGATTCGGGACGGGATTGTCAATATCGGCGCACGACGCGCCAAGATCGGGGGGCTCAATCCCCGCACGGGTGTCGGGATGATTGAACCGGGACACTTTGTGGTCATTACGGTGGACGGGCGGCAGCCCCGCTATAGCTATGGGATTACGCTGAACAACTTCATGCATCTGTTTTACTCGCTGGGCTGCACGCAGGCGTATAACCTTGACGGCGGGAGCTCGACGGCAATGGTGTTTATGGGAGAATACTTAAACCGCCACCGTGAGATCGAGGGAAGTTCCCAGGGGCAGAGAAACCTTCCGGACATGCTGCTTTGGGGAGAGTCCGATCTTGTCCCGTCGGTCGACGATCCGGTCGTACACGACGTGTACGGGGACTAGAAAAATTGCGTTCAACAAGACGAATCGACGCGGCGCCGCGTCGGCCAACGGGGCGGCTTTTTCGTGTAAGCCGCCTTTGAATTTCCTTGAAATCCTACCGGAGTTCAGCCATAATAAAATCAAGAGGTGCGATTATGATGTTGGTATCTACCAGAGGCCGTTATGCGCTTCGCGTAATGATCGATCTTGCGGAGCACAACGGCGGCGGCTACATTACGCTGCGGGATATCGCCGGACGGCAGGAGATTTCGGAAAAATATCTGGAGAGCATTATTTCCGTACTGGTCAAGGCGCACTTCGTCGAAGGCATGCGCGGCAAAGGCGGCGGATACCGGCTTACGCGCTCGCCGGAACGTTACACGGTCGGAAGCGTGCTCAAGCTGACCGAAGGTTCGGTTGCGCCGGTCGCCTGCCTGGGCGAAAAATCGAAAAACTGCCGGCACGCCACCGAATGCAAGACGCTGCCGATGTGGGAAAAGCTGGACGCACTGATCGACGAATATCTGGAGGGCGTTACGGTCGCCGACCTTGCCGGTCGGGAAGGAGGGCCGGGCGGGCATACCGGAGCGGAAGACGGAGATGAAGTATTGTGAAGCTGGTTTTGTTAAGGCACGGCGAAAGCGAATGGAACAGGGAAAACCTGTTTACCGGATGGACGGACGTCGACTTGTCGGAGACGGGGCGGACGGAGGCGCATAACGCCGCAGAGCTCCTGAAGGAAGGCGGGTTTGATTTCGACGTCTGCTACACGTCCTACCTGAAGCGGGCGATCCATACGCTCAACATCGTTTTGGAGGATTTGGACCGCGAATGGCTGCCCGTTGTGAAGACATGGAAGCTCAACGAGCGGCATTACGGCGCGCTGCAGGGCATGAACAAGTCGGATACGGCGGAAAAATACGGCGAACAGCAGGTGCATATCTGGCGGCGCTCGTTCGATATCCGCCCGCCGGAACTGGCTGCGGACGACGAGCGAAACCCCGCTTTGCAGGAACAATACCGCGGCGTGGACAAGGACGAACTTCCGCTTTGCGAAAGCCTGAAGGACACGTCCGCGCGCGTTCTGCCGTATTTTGACGACGTCATACAAAAAAGCATGCGCCGCGGCGAGCGGGTGCTGATCGCCGCGCACGGGAATTCGCTGCGCGCGCTGATCAAGCGTTTCGACGCGCTGAGCGAAGAAGCGATTACGAACGTCAACATTCCGACCGGCATCCCGCTGGTCTATACGTTCGACGAGTCCTTGTGCGTTTTGGACAAACGTTACCTCGGCGACCCCGAAGCGGTCCGCAAAAAGATTGCGGGGGTGGCAAACCAGGGCAAGGCGAACTGACCCGCAGACAGGACGAAAGATGACGGTCGCAATATCCAACCCGGATTTCGATTTGAAAAAGATCGCCGAAAGCGGACAGTGTTTCCGGCTGAACCGGACGACGCAGACGGATTATCTGCTGGTCGCGCGCAGCCACGTTTTGCGGATGAAACGGACGCAGGACGGCGTCCGTCTGGACTGCTCGCGGGAGGCGTTTGAGACAATCTGGAAGCCGTATTTCGATTTCGACACGGACTATGCCGCAATTCGCGCTTCCATCGATCCGGGCGACGCGTTTTTAGTCGAAGCCGGCGCGTTCGGCGCCGGGATTCGCATCCTCCGGCAGGACCCGTGGGAAACGCTGGTCTCGTTCATCATTTCCCAGCGCAAGAATATCCCGGCGATCAAAAAGAGCGTCGAGACGCTGTGCAGACGGTACGGCGAGCCGATCTGCGACGGCGTTTTTGCGTTTCCGACGGCGGAACGGCTGGCCGGACTCGATTTGGAGTGCCTGCTGGACTGTTCGCTGGGCTACCGCGGCAAGTATGTCCAGGCTGCGGCGAGGATGGCCGCGTCGGGCGCGGTCGATCTGGACGCTATGCGGAACATGGAAGACGACGCCCTGCTGGAAATGCTGAAAACCGTTCCCGGCGTCGGCGAAAAGGTTGCGAACTGCGTGATGCTGTTCGGCTATCACCGCCTGGCACGGTTTCCGGTCGATGTTTGGATCGAGCGGGCGTTCACGCGCGAGTATCCGGACGGGTTTCCGTTTGAACGATACAAGGCTGTTGGCGGCGTGCTTCAGCAGTATATTTTTTACTATGCCAGAAACGGCGCGCGTGCCCGATGAAACAAGCGTACAAGCAAATCCCCGCGGCGAATTTATTGCCGCGGGGATTTTGACGCCGATCGTCGAATTTTGGGTTATCCTTCGTAACGCAACGCGTCGATCGGGTGCTTTTTCGCCGCTTTGTTGGCGGGATAAAGCCCGAAGATCAACCCGATGGCGGAGGAGAAACCGACCGCGAGCAGGACCACGCCGAGCGACATGCCGAATGTGATCGACCCTGCGATGGCGGTGACAATGCCGAGGATCAGCCAGGACAGCAGCAAGCCGAACAGACAGCCCATGAGGCTGACCATGAGTGCTTCGATCAAAAACTGCATCATGATGCTGCGCCTGCCCGCCCCGATGGCTTTCCGGATGCCGATTTCCTTGGTGCGCTCGGTAACGGAAACCAGCATGATGTTCATGATGCCGATGCCGCCGACCAGAAGCGAAATTGCGGCGATGCCGCCAAGCAGCAGGGAAAGCGTGCCCGTAATGGTGGACATTGCGTCGGAGATGCTGGACATATTGCTGATGGAAAACGCGTCCTCATCCTGATTGAACCGCGCGAGCATATAAGAATCGACCGCTTGCTCGGTCGCGTCCGTATCGCCCGCCGGGGAGACGTAGACCGACGTGATATACGGCTGGTCCGCCATGCGCGACTCCACCGTATACGGGATATAGATCGAATATCCGCCGAGAAGCCCCGCAAAGAGGGAATCGTCTTCTTCCAGAATGCCGACGACCTGAAAGCTGCGATTGTCGATGGTGATGCGCTCGCCGACGACGTCCTGCCTGCCGAAGAGCTCGTCCG
>CAYUUB010000016.1:0-15934 GCA_964447725.1 uncultured Oscillospiraceae bacterium | reverse complement strand
GACACTCCGGGTATGAACCGAATGCTCTAGCCAGCTGAGCTACGCCGCCATATAATGCTGCTGCGCCAATAATTGACACATGGTGTATTATAAACGTCGGCGAACGCCGTGTCAAGGCCGAGATTCCCGTTTTCAGACACCCGAAATCCGCGATGCGAAACGTGGTTTCACACTGCGTTTTCCCTTGGCGAAGCGAGTTGAACATGTTACAATGCTTAGGCAAAGAAAAACCCGTGTTATACCCATTTTGAACACATATGCAAAGGAGGATGTTATGATCCGTTATCATGACCATGCGGTTACCCTGCAAAACGGTAAGCCGACGCCCGCTTCCGAAAAAGACGCTGCTTCGCGTGAAAAAACCATTGCCTACCGAATTCTGCGCGCGCACAACGTTTCCAAAGAGAGCGACAAGCTACGTCTCCGTTTCGACGCGCTTGCGTCGCATGACATCACCTATGTCGGCATCATTCAGACGGCGCGAGCGAGCGGCCTGAAAGAATTCCCCGTCCCTTACGCTATGACCAACTGCCACAACAGCCTCTGCGCCGTCGGCGGCACAATCAATGAAGACGACCACATCTTCGGGCTTTCCGCGGCAAAAAAATACGGCGGCATTTTCGTTCCCGCGAACCTCAGCGTCATCCACTCCTACGCCCGCGAGGAACTTTCCGGATGCGGAAAGATGATCCTCGGATCGGACAGCCATACGCGCTACGGCGCGCTCGGCACGATGGGCATCGGCGAGGGCGGGCCCGAGCTCGTCAAGCAACTGCTGAAAAATACATATGACATACCCGCGCCGCAAGTCGTACTCTGCTATGTCACCGGCAGGCCGCGCCGCGGGATCGGTCCGCACGATGTCGCCCTTGCTTTGGTGAAGGAAGCCTTCCAGGACGGTCGCGTTAAAAACAAAGTCCTTGAGTTCGTCGGCCCCGGCATCCGCCATCTGCCGGTCGATTTCCGCAACGGCATCGACGTTATGACGACGGAGACGACCTGTCTCAGTTCCATTTGGGAAACCGACGGAGAAATTGCAACGTATTACCGCATGCACGGCCGCCCGGTCGATTTTCATCGTCTCGCGCCGCAGGAAGGCGCATACTACGACGCCATGATCACGATCGAGCTCGACAAGGTGGAAAGTATGATCGCGCTGCCGTTCCATCCGTCCAATGCATACCCGATCCGCGAATTCCTTGACCGTGCGGACGAGCTTCTCGCCAAAGTGGAGGCCGATGCGGCGGTCAAATTCCCGCATGCAAAGCTGAACCTCCGCGGCAAAGTCCTGCCTGACGGCGTACACGCCGACCAGGGCATCATCGCGGGCTGCGCAGGCGGTCTGTTCGACAATATAATTGAAGCTTCCGAAATCCTTTCCGGTAAATCGGTCGGCAACGGCGCGTTTTCGCTGTCCGTATACCCAACCAGCGTACCGGTCAGCCTTGCGCTTACGCACGCGGAGGCAACCGAAGCGCTGCTACGCGCGGGCGCGGTCATGAAGCCTTCGTTCTGCGGGCCCTGCTTCGGCGCGGGGGACGTGCCCGCCAACAACGGCCTGTCGCTCCGGCACACGACCCGAAATTTCCCGAACCGGGAAGGCTCCAAGCCCGGCGAAGGTCAGCTTGCTTATGTTGCGCTGATGGACGCGCGCAGCATTGCCGCAACCGCCGCGAACGGCGGACGGATCACCGCGGCGACGGACGTGCTCTACCGCAAGACGCGTATCCGCTATCGTTACGACCGTTCGTCCTACGAAAAGCGCTGTTACAACGGCTTCGGAAAGGCCGATCCTTCGGTCGAGCTTGTCTTCGGGCCGAATATCACGGACTGGCCGAAGATTTACCCGCTTGAAAAAAACCTGCTGGTCGAGCTTTCCGCCGTTATCCGCGATCCGGTCACTACGACCGACGAGCTGATCCCGTCCGGCGAAACCAGCTCCTATCGCAGCAATCCCCTGCGCCTTGCGGAATTCACGCTCTCACGCCGCGCGCCGGATTACGTCGGCCGCAGCAAGGCCGTCGCCGCCGTCGAAGCCGAACGCAGAAGCAGGAAATCGCCCGAAGCGCTGATAAAGCTCCTCGCCGGCGTCGGCGACGCCGCGTCGCTGCTATCCGATACGGCGTACGGTTCCTGCGTGTTCGCCAACAAACCCGGTGACGGCAGCGCGCGCGAGCAGGCGGCCTCCAGCCAGCGCGTCATCGGCGGCGCGGCCAACATCTGCTACGAATACGCAACCAAGCGTTATCGCAGCAACTGTATCAACTGGGGGATTCTCCCGTTTACGCTCCCGAAAGACGCTCCGTTCGACTATGCCGTCGGAGACCATGTGTTTATACCAAACGTGCGGGACGCCATTGAAAACAAGCTCGAATCCCTGCCCGCGACCGTGCTGCGGACGGACGGATCCACCGAAGGGATCACGCTCAATTTGCCGCAACTGACGGACGACGAGCGGGCCATCATGCTGGACGGCTGCCTGATGAACTATTATGCGGCGCGTTCCGGCAGGGCCTGAGCGTATGTCGGGCGAAACGATCGACGCGCTTCTTGTCGGCGCATGCGGCTTTTATTGCGGAAGCTGCCCGTCCTATTCCGGCGGCGAATGTGAGGGCTGCAGGAATTCACAGAAACCGGGAGTCTGTTTCACACTGGACTGCGTGATAAAAAACGGCCTGGCCTACTGCGGAGAGTGCGACCGTTTCCCCTGCGACGAACTTCTTGACCATGAAAGGGCAACGTTGCTTGACCGCAAATGGCCGCTTTGGAAGCGCCGGCAGCGCAAAAAATAATGAACCACTTGAAAGGAACCAACCCATGACTTTAATCCCCATGAAAACGCCGCTTGTCGAGATCGACGGCGACGAAATGACCCGCGTTCTCTGGCAAATGATCAAGGACGAACTGATTCTGCCGTTTGTCGACCTGAAAACCGAGTATTACGACCTCAAGCTGCCGGAACGTGAAAAAACGCACGATCGGATCACGGTCGATGCCGCGAATGCGATCAAAAAATACGGCGTCGGGGTCAAATGCGCGACCATCACGCCGAACGCCCAGCGCGTTGAGGAGTACGGCCTTTCCGAAATGTGGAAAAGCCCCAACGGGACCATCCGTGCGATTCTGGACGGAACGGTTTTTCGCGCGCCGATCCTGATCGATTCGATCAGGCCCGTGGTCAAAAACTGGAAAAAGCCGATCACCATTGCGCGCCATGCCTATGGCGACGTCTACAAGTGCACGGAATACCGCGTTCCGGAAAAAGGCAGGGCCGAGCTCCTCTTCACCGGCGAGGACGGCGCGTCCTTCCGGCAGACGATCTACGATTTCGAGTGCCCCGGCGTCCTGCAGGGCATGTATAACAAGGATTCCTCGATCCGCTCGTTTGCGCACAGTTGCTTCCAATATGCCCTGAGCACAAAGCAGGACCTGTGGTTCTCCACGAAAGACACGATCAGCAAGGTTTACGACCATACGTTCAAGGATATCTTCGAGGAAATCTTTGAAGCCGAGTATAAAGCGAAGTTCGAGGCTCTTGGGCTGACGTATTTTTACACGCTGATCGACGATGCGGTCGCGCGCGTCATCCGCTCCGAAGGCGGTTATATCTGGGCCTGCAAGAACTACGACGGCGACGTGATGAGCGACATGGTCAGTACGGCCTTCGGCAGCCTGGCGATGATGACGAGCGTGCTCGTCTCTCCGGACGGCAATTATGAATACGAAGCGGCGCACGGCACCGTTACGCGGCACTATTACCGCTATCTCAACGGCGAAGAAACCAGCACGAACCCCATGGCGACGATCTTCGCATGGAGCGGCGCGCTCAAAAAGCGCGGCGAGCTGGACGGCCTGCCGAAGCTGGCCGATTTCGGCAAAGCGCTGGAGGCCGCGTCCATCCAGACGCTGAACGATGGAATCATGACCAAGGACCTCGTCGGGCTGGTGGAAGGTGAAAAACCGAAGGCCGTCACGTCCATCGTATTCATCCGCGCGATCCGGGACCGTTTAGCTTCCGCTCTCTCGTAAGAGGGGACCGATAGAAATTTACACCGGAAAATGCACAGACAGAAACGGAGGTTTGCTTGAAACAAACCTCCGTTTGAATTTATGTCTTTCGTTCTGAAGAATGCTCAGGGAGTGTCTCCAAAGTTTAAATGATGCAGTTTTGCCGAATCGGCTTGCAGATTGAGGCGAAAAGCGCAGGTGCAGCGGTGCTACGGCGAGGCTTTTCAACGAAAATATGCAAAATGAGGCGGTAGAAATGCACCCTAGTAATTGATCTTGCGAATCTCAAAGAACGCCTTCGGATGCGCGCAGACCGGGCAGACTTCCGGCGCTTTTGTGCCTTCGTAAACATACCCGCAGTTGCGGCACTGCCAGAAAACCTTGCCGTCGCGTTCAAACACGATGCCGTCTTCAATATTCTCGCGCAGTTTACGATAGCGCTCTTCATGACCTTTTTCAATCTGGGCGACCGCTGCAAACTGGTAAGCCAGCTTGTCAAAGCCTTCTTCCTTGGCATCCTTTGCCATCCGCTGATACATGTCGGTCCACTCGTAGTGTTCGCCTTCCGCGGCCATCCGAAGCGCTTCCTTTACATCCGGCATTTCCCCGCCGTTCAGCGCTTTGAACCAAAGCTCCGCATGTTCCTTCTCGTTTCCCGCTGTCTCGGTAAATATGGCGGAAATCTGCTCATAACCGGCCTTCTTTGCAACAGATGCAAAGTACGTATACTTGTTACGCGCCTGCGACTCGCCTGCGAATGCTTCCATTAAGTTTTTTTCGGTTTTACTGCCCTTGAGTTCCATTTCAACATCCTCCTGTTTTTTGATATCTTTTTTAATCGCTGAATCAGCGATGTGCCGTCAAAAGCCTTCGACGATTTTTTCCGAGCGACGCTGGCGGCATTCTTTGCAGACGCCGCGCAGCACGACGTCGTAGGAACGCAGCGAAAACCCGGTCTGCCGCTCCACCGCCTCCGCAAACGGCTGCAGCGAGGGCAGCGCCACGTCCTCCACGCGACCGCATTCCTCGCAGACGATGTGCGAATGCGCCACCGTCGTTTTATCGAACCGGCAGCTCCCGTCCGCAAGTGGAATTTTTTTCAGGCGCCCCGCATCGGCAAGCTGATTGAGGTTGCGATAGACCGTGCCCAAACTCAGCTTTGGCATTTCCGCTTTCAGCGCGTCGTAAACCATGTTGGCCGTCGGATGCTGGTCGCTTTCGGCAACCGAGCGGTAAATTCGTTCGCGTTGATGCGAATACCGCATAGAAGCGCTCCTTTCAAATATCATTTAATAACGATTATTGTTATTATAATATTACTTTTTTTTGGTTGCGTCAAGAGACTTTCGATTATTTTATCGAGTATGCCAATTTTGACAATTCGTGCGCCCCTCTATGATTGCTGCCGGATATCGTCCGCCTTTGAACCGGATTTTACGATTTCCATTCTGAACAGTTTTGCAATGCGTTTATACAGCAAAAATGTGATGATGGAGTTCGCGACGGCCTTAATCGCGTTGAACGGGATGATCGCCGTCGGCAGCAGCGCGACGACCGCTTCGTACGGATAACCAAAAAAGTGAACAGTGAAAATAAGATTCATGGGAATCATCATCAGCGTCTGCAGGACCGCGCCGACTCCCATGCCAATCAGCGCGCCCTTGATCGAATGCATTTTCCCATAGATCAATCCGGCGGCGATCACATACGACCCGGTCGCGCAGAAATGCATGACCGCGCCGACCCACATGCCGTTTGGGGAAACCAGCAGCCATTGCAGGACGCTGACCACGGCCGTCAAAGCCAGCCCCCACCACGGGCCGTAAAGAAAGGTCCCGATGAGGATCGGCACGTCCGCCATATCGTATTCCAAAAACGACGCGGACGGAAAAATTGGAAAATGAATTGCATAGACAAGAATGATCGACAGCGCGGTCAGCATGCCGAGCTTAACGAGACGGTCGATACTTTTCTTTTGAATCATGGCATATCTCCTTAATAAGAAAACCCCGCATGCTCCATGCGGGGTGAACAAATACCAAGAATCGGTATTTCGCTTCTTTCATCCGGACTCGCCAGATTTTCTCTGGCTTACCGTCGGCGACGGATTCCAACCGTCTCGGTCGACTGACTCGCGGGCTTGTCGGCAAATTCTGCCGCTTCACCGCCGGTGGGGACTTTCACCCCGCCCCGAAGCTATTCGGTTGTTTTCCTGACTGCGCAATCCTGTGATGAAACACAGAATCACTTTACTTCGCGCCTATCGTAGCACGAATTTTTACGTAATGCAAGTCATAACGGGCAACCGCCCGTGACTTTATCATGATTATTGTTTTGCTACAGTGCAATCGCCTCGCGATGGGACAGCAGAACGACGACGCGCGCCTTCACACAAATGCCCGAAAGCGCCTGCAATGCGAGCGCATAGAGTTCCAATTGGCGTTCGTGTTTCCGCGCCGCCTGATCGGCGCTTTCGCCGGGCCGCACGCGGTCGGTTTTGTAGTCCACAACGACCCATTCTCCGTCTTCAAGGAAACATGCGTCCATCACGCCCTGAAGCAAAACCTTCTCCTCGGTATCGACTTGATACAGTTCCGACGCATCGACGGCGTATGAAAACGTCAGCTCGCGTTCGAGTCGCCCGCTGTCTTTCATGCGTGCAAACAACGGCGTATGCAAAAACCATTCGACCGCGCCGGCGTCGACGGCCTCCGCCTGTTCCTGCGTAAGTTTTCCGCTCCGCACAAGATCCGACAGATACGATTCGACCCCGTCTTTTCCCCAGTTTGCGTCTGTCGGAAGGTACTGCATCGCCGCGTGCGTCGCCGTTCCGGCAAAGACCGCGCTTTCCTTTTTTCCCAGAAACGCCAGTTCGTTGAACGCCGGCATGTCCGTTTCGTCGCGTCCAATGCGGCTGACCGCCGCCTTTGCGCTGAGCTTGACCGCGTCACTGTATTCGTATTTCCAGTTCAGCCGCGCTTCAATCGCGCGCAGCACCTGCGGTTCGGCCGGCGGCAGTTCCCTGTGCTCGGTTTCGGATTCGCCGGAAAGATACGCTTCGCGTTCGTGCACGGTGACCGGTAACGCGCGGTGCGGCCCCATCATGAGCCACAAAACCGGACTGCTGCATTTGAGCACGTTCCACGGCGTCGGGTTCAGCGGCGCGTTTTCGAGCTTTTCTTCCGGTTTGTTGACGCACGCCGTCATGATCAGTTTCCGTTTTGCGCGGGTCATCGCCACATACAAAATGCGCATCTCTTCGCCAAGCTGCTCCGTCCTGACGCGCTGGGAAATGATCTGCCGCGCAATCGTGTCCCGCTTCATCATCGGCGCGCCGGCGCCGCCACGGTCGATAAACCGCAGCCCGATCCCATCCTCGGCATGCAGTTGCAGCGCGTTTCGAACATCCTGCAGGTTGAAGCGTTTGCCAAGCCCGGCAACAAAGACGACAGGAAATTCGAGTCCCTTGGATTTATGGATCGTGAGGATCCGAACGACGTCCGCCGTGACGGTTTGCGCGGCGCCGATCGACGCGGTGTTTTCCGCAAGGTCGATCTGCCGTAAAAAATTCCAGATGCCGCGCGAGCCGGACTGTTCAAACGCATGCGCTTTGTCCAGCAGCGCGTTTAGATTCGCCTGCTTTTGCGCGCCGCCGTACCCCGCGCCCATCTCTTCGTAAAACCCCGTCTCATCGAGGAGCTTCCCGATGAATTCTTCGACCGAAAGAAGCCGGCTTTCGTCGCGGTAACCGTCCAGCTTTTCAAAAAACAGCCTCGTGCGCTTGCCAAGTGCGTTCTCCTGTTCCGAATATGCGGCGAACGCTTCGAAAAACGATCCGTCCCGATGGACGGCGCGAATGTCGGCGAGCTCTTCAAAGGTAAACGAACCGATCGAAGAGCAGAGCACGGAAACAAGCGGAATGTCCTGGCGGCGGTTATCGATAATACGGAGCAGGTTTCGAAAGATCTGCACTTCGATCGCGTCGAAATATCCGCCGCTGGACTGCGCATAGCTTGGTATTCCGTTTTGCGAAAGCGTCTGCGCCAGCACCTGCGCATCCATGCCCGTGCGAAGCAGTACCGCGAAGTCCGAATAACGGAAGCAGCGCGTTTCGCCGGATTTACCGTCCGTATATACATCCGTTTCCATCGTCGAATGGATACGTTCGGCTATGAACCGGCCCTCCACCTCCATGTCCGCCGCGTCTTCAAGCGCGTCTTCCTCGTCGCCGGATTCCGCGCGCTCCTTTTTCATCAGGTGCAGTTCCGCTCCGCCGTGCGGCGGCGTTCCGCCGCAGACCAGCTTCGCGCGTTCGTCGTACTCGATCTCGCCGGATTCCGCGGAAAGGATACATGCAAACGTTTCGTTGACGGCCGCGAGCACTTCTTCCGAACTTCGGAAATTGTTTTTCAGATCGATGCGCCGCCCGATATCGCCGGAAAAAAGGTTGAGCTTTTCCAGAAACAGCCTTGGTTCCGCCTGCCGGAAGCGATAGATGGACTGTTTGACGTCGCCGACAAAAAACAGGTTGTCTTCGCGCGCAATCCTCCGTAAGATCGCCTCCTGAACGCGGTTGCTGTCCTGATATTCATCCACGGCGATCCACAGGAACCGTTCCCGGTATTCCTTTGCGATCGCATCGTGGCCGAGCGCTTCCAGCGTCAGATGCTCCAGATCGTCATAGTCCTGTAGCTTGGCTTCACGCTTTGCCTCTGCGTACGCCTGTTCGAACCGTTTGACGATATTCACAAGCGCGCGTATCGCTTTTCCGGATTTGCGCAGCCGGTCCAGCGCTTCCGCCTGCGGACGGTAAAATCGCTTCGCCTGCTCTTTTTTTAAATCCTTTCCCGTTTGGCGCGCATTTTTGATCGGCTGCTTTTCAGCGTCGGCGGCGCCCTTTGGAAAGCGCATGACCGCATACTCGATGCCCGACAGCGCATCCCGGTATTCGTCGTAGGTTTTGCACAGCAGCAGCGCGCGGTATCTTGAAAGGTCGTCGTCCAGCACGGAAATCACCTTAGCGTTTTCCGGCGAAAGCGTTTCTTTCGCCGCGCGGATGTTTTCGATCACCAGGGCGAACTCGTGCTTGCTGAATGCAACGGCTTCGTCGAGCAATCGCGTCAGCGCTTCTTCGTCTTTATAGTGATCCGCAGCGGCTTCCAGCCATTCGTCGGGATCGGGCTGCGCGCGCGTAAAGCGGAACGCCGTCATGACCGCGTCCCACGCGGACTGCTCGCTTCCGAAAGCGGACAAAAGCGCGCGGTAATCCGCATCCTCTTCTGCGGACAGCGCCGTTAACAGTTCGTCCCGGACGGTTTCCATCAGCGCGGCGCTTTCCATCTCGTCCGCCGTGCGGGATTGCGCCGGGAGTCCGACCGTATGGTAATGCCGCCGCAGCACGCGCGCGCAGAACGCATGAATCGTAGAGATATAGCCGCCGTCCACATTGCGCGCCTGCCGTCGCAGATAGCGCATTTGCTCCGTGTTTTCCTCATGGTCGGCAAGGTCGTTCAGCCGGGCGGCGATGCGCGTTTTCATCTCGTTTGCGGCGGCGCGTGTAAAGGTGAGCACTAGAACGCTGTCGATCGGCACGCCCGTTTGTACGCGCGAAACGATCCGTTCGGTCAGCACGGCGGTTTTTCCTGCGCCCGCCGCCGCGGAAACGATCAGGTTCCCCTCGGCCTGAATCGCCTGCAGCTGATCACTTGTCCAGCGCATCCGCGTCACCTCCGCCTATGAGTTCAAAAAACTCCTTTTGCTTTATGCCTTTGAACTGCCGCACATTGCAGCCGGGCGTTTTCCGATCGAACCGGCAAATACTCCGGTAGCTGCAATATTTGCATGCTTCGCGGTTTTTCTTTCTGGCGGCGGGCGACGCGCTCATCTCTCCGTCCAGCATATGCCGCAGCGTTTCCTCCGATTTCCTGCGCGCAAGTTCAACCAGCGCATCCATCTCGGCCCGCGAACATACGCTTCCGGTATACGCGCCCTCTCCGGCGGCCTTTACGCCGCCAAGCACGGCGGAAGCGCCCTGCATGTTCCGCTCGCTCGCCCGAACGACCTCCGCTTCGCTGAGCGTCAGCCCTTGCAGTCGGAACGCATCGTTCAGCGCCGCCTCGATATCTTCCTCCGTATCCGAAATGTTCGGCTGCGTCACCGGCATATAGTACATACCGGCGCGCAGCTCCGCATGTCCGGTCGCCGCCAGCAGATATAAGGGGAGCTGCAAGGTCAGCCCGGCAAGCACGCCGGTAAAGTCGAAGTCCCGTCCGCCGGTCTTATAGTCGACGACCCGGAGGCAGTCCCTACCCGCAGCGTGCGCACGGTCGATCCGGTCGATCTTCCCGCCGACGAGCGCCACCCCTCCGTCCGCCAGCGTCAGCCGGATCGGCGGGAACGGCGCGCCCGCGCCGAAGCGCACCTCCGTTTCGGCCGGAACAAAACTGCCGGCGCAAATCTGTCGCACAATCGCCAGCGCGCTTTGCCGTATGACTTCGATCAGCAAAAACAGCGTTGCGCGCAAACGTTCGTTTTCCGCCAGAATCCCATAGTTATGATCGGCAATGACGGCGGGCAGCGTTTCATCCACAATTTCGAAGACCGCCGTATCCGAAAGCCGATTCCAGTCCGTGCCTTTTTGAGTAACGGCGTTGACAAACGCCTCTAACGCCGCATGGTAGAACGCGCCCAAATCCATCGCCCGCTCGGTAAACTCCTGAACCTCCTGCGCGCATAGCCCGTAGCGCACAAAGTGCTGAAACGGGCAATTGTTAAAGCTCTCCAGGCGGCTTGCGCTCATCGGCACGATTTTACCATACAACGTAAAAGCCGATTCCTTTCCGATCGTCCGTTCCCCGAAGCGGTCGAAACTTTCGTGCATCATTCGGTCAACGAGATTGCGCGTTTCCGCCTGCTTGCTTAGCAGTTCGACCATTGCCGGAAGGCGTTTTGTCGCCGTGCCGTCGTCGCGAAAGCGGCGCAGGTCGGACGCGACCAGCGTCAGCGCCTGCGCGGTGCAGTCCGGAAGCGCGTCGGACGTTTCAATATCGTTTTGTATCGTGCAGTTCGGGCAGATGGTTTGCAGCCGTTCAACAATAGGCGACGGAGCCAGTTCCCCGCCGGCGTCGCCATACGCATAACTGACATAGAGGTATTCCGTCGTTTTCGAAATTGCGGTATAGAGATCGAGCCGATCGTAGGAAGAGAGCTCCGACGCGTTCAGCCGAAGGCGCGTGCCCTGCGCGCGCAGTTCGGCAATCTCGCAATCGTCGATCAGCCCGTCGTTTTGCCGCGGGCGCGGGAGCAGGCCTTCGTTTGCGCCGACGATAAACAGCGCGTGCACCGATTTCGAGCGCGTACGGACGACGTCGCCGACCAGTCCCTGATCCGCGGTGCCCGGCACGATCCCGACGCTGCCGCCGGACAGCCCTTCTTCCATCAAGGAAAGGAACCCCTTTCTTCCAACCTTGTTTTCGCCAAGAATCGCGTCGAGCTGATCGAGCAACTCGACCAGCAGGTTCCAGACCTGCGCATGCTCCTCCATCTCCGCAATGCGCTCGCGCCTGCCGAGTTCTTCCGCGCATGCCTCAAGCCGCCGCTGAAGCTCCATCTCCTGCAAAAAGCGATAGAGAGCGCGCACCTGTTCGGACACCGTCGCCCGCGCCAGCCCTTTCGACAGCGAGGCAAGCGCGCCGGCAACCGTTGCTCTTGCGCGCTCCGCTCCTTCGGGCGGGTTTGCGCGCGTAAACGGTTTTAGCAGTTGGTTCCCGCGCAATCCGGTCCGGCGCAGGTACAATTCCAGTTCCTCCGCGTCGTCCTGCGTGCAGTCGGTGTATCCGCTCTTGATAAACTTCAGCAGCTCGGCGGGCGGATATCCGTTCGAAACAAAGCGTACCGCCGACAAAACAGCATCGATGGCCGCGTGTCCGATCAGAGGCCGCTTTCGATCCAGAAAGACCGGAATGTTCCTCCGCTCGCAGGCGCGGCGGACCAGTTGCGCGTATGCTTCCAGATCGGAAACGATGATCGCCATATCCCGATAGCGGATTCCCTGCCGCGCGCGTCTTTGAATCTCTCCGGCAAGCGCCTCTACCTCCGAGCGCCTGTCGCTCGCGCCAAAGAGCATCAGTTTTTTGGCGTCACCCCTATAAACCGACGCCGGATACGCAAACAGGTTCCGTTCGATATGCCGCATCAGCGGGTCGCAGGAGGTCGATTGTTTTTTGAAATATTCTTCCTGTACGGTGACGCCGAGCCGCCCGCCCAGCCGTTTCAGCGCCCAAAGCACCTGCCGGTCCGGCTCGAATAACTCGTCGTCGTCCGACTGTTCGGCGTTTACGCGCAGGGAAACCGTCACGCTCGGGCAGCAGCCAAGCATGGTCTCGATCAGCATATATTCCTGCCGACCCGGCCGGTCCATCCCGTCGATGAATACGGGAAGCCCCGCGACGAACGATTCCGGCAGCAGCTTTGCCGCCGCGTCCGCCGCATCGTCCATGCTCAGGTAGCGTTCCTTTAAATACGTTTCCGTCTCGCGATAAAGGATCGAAAGGTCGCCAAGCTTTTCCGTCAGCGGCGCGTCTTCCGGCAGCCGGACAATCAACTCATCCAGCGCGTCCGGCGTGAGCCCCGCGCGCTTAAAATCCTGAAAGATGGACTGCACATCTTCGGCAAAGCCGGACTGCCCTCCCGCCAGGCGAAACAGTTTCAGTTCTTTTTGTTTTTTGTCGATCGCTCTTCGGATCACCATGCGGTAACCCTGCGCGTTTAGAAACGGGTGCGTCCGGCCATGCAACTGCAGCACACGCTCGCAAAGGCGCTGAAAGCTGAATACCTGAATGCCGAGCAGCCCGTTGAGCGCGTCGGCCAGTTCATGCTTCGCCTCGTCCTGAATGTTTGTCAGGATCATTTCCTGCATATAGGTATACTGCTCCGGAACGATCAGGACCGCGCGCCTGCCCGCCTGCTGATGTTCCCTGAGGGCTTGCACGATCCGTTCGCTTTTCCCCGTGGCCGCCCGGCCGAGCAATAACGTCAGTTCGCCTTTCATTGCAGCAACTCCTGATGCAAACTCGTGTAGCGCATTGCGCCGCGTTCTCTTCTGCTTTCATAGATCCTGATGATATTTGCCGTAAAGGCCGCCTTCTGCGGCGGGAGGACGAATCCGTCGTCGCCTTCGATCCTGCGGCCGAGCGTAACGTGCGGCGTGAGGCTTCCTCTGTTACGGGAAAACCCGCGCTCCCATAAGGCCGCCTCAAGCGTTTCGTAAAGTTTGCCCAGTTCATCGCTGTCACAGCCGAGCGATACAAACCCGGTGTGCGACTTTTCACTTTTGAACGATCCGTATGCATTCAGCCGGAGCACGAACGGGTGGATATCGCGCACCGCCTCGCGCACCGCGTCCGTCGCTTCCAGTAACCGGTCGGTCTCGCCGAGGAAATGCAGCGTGACGTGATAGTTTTCGCGCGGTACAAACCGGCCCGTGGCCCCATACTGTTCCAGCGCGACACGCGCCCTCGAAACGGCGCGCAGCACATCCGGCGGCAGCGGAATCGCGATAAAAAGGCGCATGCAGCGTCCCCCCTTGTCTCTGTCACATGAACAAACTACGTATAGTATACTCCAGCCAACGTTGTTCCTGCCAGTGAGGCATTGCTTTTTCCGGCAACCGGCGGCAGGAATTCCTGCAAAATCCATTCTCGGAATCCTCTTTTACCATGCAAGAAACTCCTACGCTATAAACGGTTATTCACATGAACTGTATGAGTTGTCCACATTCGGTTATCCACATTGTCCACCATGTTATCCACATAACGCGCTGTTTTCGGATTTTGGTATGTGTATAAGTCTGTTTTCTCCATACACCGCAATGCATATCCACCGATAACATACGTGTTTTTGATTTTCCTTTACACGTTATTGTACCCCATATGGTGATGTATCGTTCTGTTTTTCCTGCAAATTAGTCTGAAATGCCTTCAATTTCACGTTATACCCTGTGTGGTATGTTTCATTCATGTTTTCGGTTTTTCCTGGAAACATCGTCGAACGACCGGCCTTTTATCAACCGAAAACACGCCTTCATCCGAATCAGCGCCCCGGATTTGGGCGCTGATTCAAAAATTTAGGTTTAAAATCCCTGCGCTTCAGATGTCTCCGCGCAGCGCGTACACGCAGATACCGACGCACTCCCTGAGGAAGTTGTTGAGCCGCAGGTACCAAACGTCGTCGGCCGGAATGCCGACCGCATCCACGCCCTGCGCCGCCGCAACGCGGCCCGCACGGTAGACATGGAAGTTGGTCGTCACGAACGCGATCTTCGCGTTTTCTCCGACGACCTCATCGATAATCGCTTTGGAATATTCGAAGTTTTCGTTCGTGTTCGTCGCGCGTTCCTCGGTATAAATCCGGGCTTCGTCAACGCCGCGCTCCACCATATATTTCTTCATGGCGGAAGCCTCGGTTACGCTCTCCCCCGCGCCCTGTCCGCCGGACACCACGCAGATTGCAGCCGGATGCTCTTCCAGATATTCGATCGTGGTGTTAAGCCTGTTTTCCAGAACCCAGGTCACCTTGTCGCCATGCACGGCGGCGCCGAGCACGATGACGGCGTCCGCTTCCGCGTGTTCCCCCTGATTCGCAGCGTGAATCATCAGCACGCCGCAGACGATGAAGATGGCAAAGGCCACGCCATAGCACGCGACGATCAGCCATTTCAGAAACGCAAGAAAGCCGCTCTGCATGCTTGGCAGCACAAGTGCGACGAACACAAGCGGCACGCCGAAGAACGCCGGAAGGATCACGCCAAGGTTGAAATTCGAAAGCGTGGAAATGATCAGCGTCTCCACGATCAGCACAATACCGACGATCAGGAGTATTTCCCGGAACACGCTGAATTCATGCCCCCGTCTGCGCCAGACGCGGCAACCGATCAGCAGTACGGCGACGACCGCCACAAAAACCGCAAGGATATATAATCTCCATCTGGTATACATTTTTCAATTGCTCCTTTCCGAACTCCCGCCTTTTTTAAAAACGCGGAGATTCTCAGAGGCGTTTCTATCGCACGGCTCCTCCTGTTCGCACATATTATCGCAGGATCCTCTTCAAAAACTGTCCCGTATAGCTTTCCGGTACGGCGGCGATTTCTTCCGGCGTTCCGGTTGCAACCACCGTTCCGCCGGCGTCCCCGCCTTCCGGCCCAAGGTCGATGATATAGTCCGCGCACTTGATCACGTCCAGATTGTGCTCGATCACGAGGACCGTGCTGCCGTTTTCGCAAAGCCGCTGCAAAATTTCCAGAAGCCGCTTCACGTCGTCCACATGCAGCCCGGTCGTCGGTTCGTCCAGTATGAAAAGCGTACGCCCCGTGTCCCTCCTCGACAGCTCGGTCGCCAGCTTGACGCGCTGGGCTTCACCGCCGGAGAGCTGCGTGCTCGGCTGGCCGAGTTTTACATATCCCAGGCCCACGTCGTAGAGCGTCTGGAGTTTGCGTGCGATCTTCGGCAGCGGCTTGAAAAAGCGGAGCGCCTCCTCGACCGTCATCTCGAGCACGTCGTAAATCGTTTTGCCCTTATAGTGCACTTCCAGGGTTTCGCGGTTATAGCGTTTGCCTCCGCAAACCTCGCAGGGCACGTAAATGTCCGGCAGAAAGTGCATCTCGATTTTGATGATGCCGTCGCCTTTGCAGGCCTCGCAGCGTCCGCCTTTGACGTTGAAGCTGAAGCGCCCGTTGCTGTACCCGCGCATACGCGAATCCGGCGTGTTGGCGAACACCGCGCGGATCAGGTCGAATACGCCGCAGTACGTCGCCGGATTCGACCGCGGCGTGCGCCCGATGGGGCTTTGGTCGATATCGATCACTTTGTCCAGCGCGTCGACGCCTTCGATCCCGTCGTGATCGCCCGGCCGCGTATGCGCGCGGTTG
>CAYUUB010000015.1:0-15944 GCA_964447725.1 uncultured Oscillospiraceae bacterium | reverse complement strand
CTTTTTTCAAACAGCACGATCGCGCCCATGAAGAACAGCCCCATCGCCGCCGGATCGGTATAGATCATGATCAGCGCCGCATCCTCACGCCAGGCCGCGGGCAGCGCAAACAGGATGCCGACATACAGCACCGAGAACAGCAGATACAGGAAATAGAAACCATATTTGTACTGAAAACGGATGTCCGCCAGAACCAGCGTGAGCGCTCTCATTGGAGTTGCCTCCCCGTCAGTTCAACGAAGATGTCGTTCAGCGTCGGTTCGCCGGAATGGATGCTGCACACGCGGTTTTCGCGCAGCAGCGCCAGCAGCGTGGCGTCGCCCGCAGTTTGGTCGAGCGGCACCTCGGCCGAAACCTCCCGCCCGTTTTCAAGATAGGAATAGCCGATCTTCCCTGCGCCGCGGCTCATGATCAGGCTGTGCGGGCTGTCCAGCGCTTTGATCTGCCCGTCCACGATGAACGCAACGCGATCGCAAAGCTCGGTTGCGTCGTACATGTTGTGCGTGGTCAGGATTATCGTCTTGCCCTGTGCCTTTTCCGAAAGGATGATGTCCTTCATTACGCGTGCGTTCGACGGGTCGAGCCCGGAGGTCGGCTCGTCGAGGAACAATATCATCGGATCGTGCAGCAGCGCCTTGATGAAATTCAGGCGCGATTTCATCCCCTTGGAATAATCGCCGACCTTCTTTTCCGCGTCGTGCAGCAGGCCGACGCTCTCCATCAGCGCGTCGATTTCGCGGTGCGCGGGATAGAGCGACGCAAAAAACTTCAGGTTCTCACGCCCGGTCAGCTTTTCATACAGGCTCGGGAATTCGAAATCGACGCCGATCTTGCGGTAAAATCCGTCGCCGTGTCTGCCCGCCTCTTCACCGTCGATGGTCACGCTGCCGCCATATCGCGACAAAAGCCCGGTCAATATCTTTTGAAGCGTGCTCTTGCCCGCGCCGGACGGTCCGAGAAATCCGAATATTTCACCGCTTCCAACTGAGAAAGCAACGTTCTCAATGAACGGTTTTTTTGTGTAGCTGAACGTTAAATCCCGCACCTGAATCATTTTGTCTCTCCTTCGCCCTGGTCCAGAAGCTGAAGAACCACCCCGCGAATCAAGATGCGGAGCGTTTCGTCAAAGATACCTTCGCCGATCTCGGTCTTGTACAGTAACGACAGGAAGACGCTGCGCAGCGCGGCGCTGTAGACTTCCGCTCTGTCCTCCTTCATCCCCGGCAGCATGTTCAGCAGTCTCCGGACGCTGAGGTCGTCGTGCTCGGCATGCATCTGGGAAAGTTCCGGCGGCAGCGTGCGCATGAAATACTCCATCTCGCCGTTTGCAATCAGCCTTGGCAAGAAGGAATCGTCCACCCGTTTATAAAGCCGAAAGATGATGTCCGTCAGCGTATCCGCGTCCGGAATGTCCGGCAGCGCGGAAATCTCTTTCAGCAGCTCGCCCTGAATCTCGTCGTTGAACTGTAAAACGACGTCGAACATCAACCGTTCCTTGGATTCGTAAAAAAGGTAAAACGTCCCCTTTGGGATGTTGACGCGCTTTACCAGCTCGTCCACGGTCGTCTTTCGGATGCCGTATTGCATGAGGCACGATTTCGCTTCATCCATAAGCCGTTCCTTGATATACGCCCGCTCGCTTTCGGAGAATGTTTTCGGCATTTTGCCCACCTTTCTTAATGTTTGACTGTTTTTGCTTTTTTAGTCATTATAGTGCAACGTTCTCCGCGTGTCAAGCAGTGGTAAAATTGCCGCTCCGCTCTTGCCTCGCCAGATGAAGTATGATATTCTGCAAAGGAATTTGATTTGCGATTGGGGGGCTGCTGATTGAGCCACATGATTGAAGTGACCGACCTGCAAAAGTCCTATGGGTCCGTCCATGCGGTCAAAGGGCTGGATTTCTACGTCGAAGCCGGTAAGATCTTCGCGTTTCTCGGGCCGAACGGCGCGGGCAAATCCACGACCATCGACATTATCTGCACGTTTTTAAAGGCGGACGCGGGCACGGTCGTCGTCGACGGGCACACGCTCGGCAAGGACGACAACGCCATCCGCTCGACCATCGGCGCGGTGTTTCAGGACGGACTTTTGGACCAGCTGCTCACCGTTCAGGAAAACCTGCGCATCCGCGGCGGATTCTACGGGCTGAAGGGAAAAGCGCTCGACCGGGTGATCGAAAGCGTCGCGCAAAAGACCGGCATCACGGACATTTTAAAACGGCCATACGGTAAACTCTCCGGCGGGCAGCGCCGCCGCTGCGACATTGCGCGCGCGCTGGTCAACACGCCGAAAGTCCTGTTTCTCGACGAGCCGACGACCGGCCTCGACCCGCAGACGCGCAAGAACGTCTGGAACACGATCGCCTCGCTGCAACGCGACACGGGCATGACCATCTTCCTGACCACGCACTACATGGAGGAAGCGGCGGAGGCGGACTACGTCATCGTAATCGACGACGGCAACATCGTCGCAAAGGGCACGCCGTCCGACCTCAAGGAGCGATACACGACCGACAAACTGACGCTCGTGACCGCAAAGCCGAACGAAATCGGCGCGCACCTTGCCGAAAAGGAACTTTCCTACAGCGTCGCCGCCAACCGCGTGACCGTCCCGATCCCAAGCACCATGGCGGCGCTTCCCATTTTGGAATCGCTGAAAGATTCCATCGTCGGGTTCGAAGTGACGACCGGCACGATGGACGACGCGTTCATCGCCATCACGGGAAAGGAGATTCGCGAATGATTAACTTTACGAAACGCAACCTCCTTGTGTTCTTCAAGGACAAGGCGTCCGTGTTCTTCTCCCTGCTCTCGGCGTTCATCATCATCGGGCTCTACGCGCTGTTTCTCGGCGACGTCTGGACGGAGAGCCTTTCCGACCTCACCGGCGTTCGCTACCTCATGGACAGCTGGATCGTCGCGGGACTCCTTGCGGTCACGTCCGTGACCACGACGATGGGCGCGTTCGGCACCATGGTCGACGACAAAAAAAAGAAGATCATCAAGGACATCCACTCCTCGCCGATCCCGCGGGCAAGCATCGCGGGCGGGTACATCTTCAGTGCGTTCGTCATCGGCGTGATCATGTGCCTCGTCACACTCGTTCTGGCGGAGATCTACATTGTCGCCAACGGCGGCGCACTGCTCGGCGGCGTCACGCTTGTCAAGGTGCTTGGGCTGATCCTGCTTTCGACGTTTTCCAACACGACGATGGTGCTGTTCGTCGTGTCGTTTTTCAACAGTTCCAACGCGTTTGCCACGGCGAGTACCATTATCGGCACGATCATCGGATTTTTGACAGGCATCTACATTCCCATCGGGTCGCTGCCGGAAGCGGTGCAGTGGGTCATCAAGGTATTCCCGCCGTCGCACTCGGCCGCACTGCTGCGGCAGGTGATGATGGCCGATCCGCTGGCGGCGACGTTCGCGGGAATTCCGGCGGAATACCTGACGGAATTCAAAGAGACGATGGGCGTCACGTTCCGCTTCGGGAACACGGCGATCACGCCGGCTATCAGCGTTCTCATCCTCGTCGGATCGGGGCTGCTGTTCCTCGGCCTGTCGATTTTGAGCTTGTCAAGAAAGAAAAAATGAAACGGCGAGATGCAAAACGCTTCCCTTGTTTGATCCGCTTCGTAAAGCAGCGAAGCGAATGGAGCGGGAAGCGTTCTTTTCGTTTTTGAACAATTTATATCTTCTTTGTAAAGCAGACGATGCGGTTCGCCTCGGAGAACCCGGCGGCCTTGTGAAACACGATGCTAATATCATTCGTCAGCTCGCAGTCGCTTGCAAATTCCGTGCACCCCTTCGCCTTTGCCCATTCTTCACAGCGCTTGAGCAAATCCGTCGCAACCTTGCTGCGTCGATACGCTTTTCGAACATAGACGCCTTCCAAATATCCGACGGGATTACTCTTGGTTCCTTCCACATAGTCGTGTCGAAGCTGACAGATCCCAAACGCTATTGCCATTGTACCCGTTTCGCACAGAAACACTGCGGACTCGTCCGAAAGCAGCGTTTTAGTGAATTCCTGCGCCAGTCCCTCCCTGTCGTCACCCGGCCAAAGGAGCCGCGCCAATTCCGTTAAAGCTTCCAGATCAGAAAGCTGAGCTTGACGAATCATGCCACGCTTCCACCTCCGTTTCAAGTAAATGAGCGAGCAATTCAGGCTTTTTGTCCAGCCAGAAATATGACTGCGGTACAATAAACGCCGGGAACAGCGATTTCAGTTCTTCTAATTTTATCGGATGCAGTTCCCATGTTTTCAAAACAGGTATTGCATATCCGGCGCCATGATGGAAATAATTATCCAGCACTTCCACCGAATCCGTTGGCGAGAGGACGCCTTGTTTTTTGAGCGCCTGCGCAGTATTCCATAATGGGCGTCCAAAGTGGGCAACGCCTCGTATTTCCCGAACGGTATTTGAAACATATAGAAAGGCGAGGCACCCCTTCTTCGGAAATCTGCTTCTGAACTCATATTTCTTTGTCCCATCCAAGATGCTTTGGTAAGGCTGTTCGCGAAGGCTCATCAGCATCACCGGCGCACGCCCGAGCAGGCCTTCTGATTTTAGTATCCGTTTGATTTCCAAAGTGAATTCCTTTTCTGTCCCGATCATCGGCACCTTGCAATTATTTTATTATATTAAAATTCTCCTCTGTAAACAACGCTATTGAATCGGGCCGGCAACGATCAGCTTTTTCGAAGTTCCGATCGAATCGTCGTCGATTGTCACCTTAATAAATTCGTATAGTTGACAATCTCTTTTCCATCCCCTATACTACTCCAAGGAGGCGAGGCAACATGACCGTGCAGGACCATCTGCGTAAACTGCTGGAATCGAATAAGGACGTGTTTTTCTCCGGCGAGGAGATTGCGCGCAAGCTCGGTGTTTCCCGAAACGCCGTCTGGAAGGCGATTCAGTCGCTCCGCTCGGACGGCTACCCCATCGACGCGGTCCCGAACAAAGGCTACTGCTTAAGCCCGGCAAGCGACGTCCTCTCCGAATCCGGTATCCGTCAGTACCTGCGGGGCGAAGCGCAGTCCCTCGACCTCAGGGTTCGCGACTCCGTTTCGTCCACTAATCTCGTCCTGCGCGAGCTGGCAGACGCCGGCGCGCCGGAAGGCACGGTCGTCGTCGCCGCGTCCCAGACCGGCGGGCGCGGGCGCAAGGGGCGTAACTTCTTCTCCCCGGAGGGCACCGGCGTTTACGTCAGCATCCTGCTCAAGCCGGGCATCGGCGCCGGGGACGCGACGCTTATCACGACCACCGCCGCGGTCGCCGTCTGCGACGCGGTCGAGGCCGTTTCCGACCGCAAGCCGGAGATCAAATGGGTCAACGACGTGTACATCGGCGGTAAAAAAATCTGCGGCATCCTCACGGAAGCGTCTTTGAGCATGGAAAGCGGACGCATCGAGTACGCCGCGCTCGGCACGGGCGTCAACGTTTATACGCCGGAGGGCGGATTCCCGCAGGAGATTCGAGCGATCGCAGGCAGCGTGTTCGACCGGCCCAGGCCGGACGCAAAGAATCGCCTGATCGCCGAATATCTCAACAGCTTCCTGCCGCGCTATCGCGACCTCGGCGGGAAAAGCACCATTTCCGAATATCAGCGGCGCAGCTTCGTCGTCGGCCGAAAAATCACCGTGATTTCCGGCGGAATCGAAACGCCCGCCACCGCGCTCGGCGTGGACGGACGCTGCCGCCTGCTGGTTGAATACGCGGACGGCACGCGGGCCGCGCTTTCGTCCGGCGAAATCAGCATCCGCCTGTAAAAAAAGGAGAACAGCAATTTCTATGAATCCCGTAGCAAAATCCGGAACCTACCACATGATCCTTTGCGCGCTGTTCGCCGCGCTCATCGCCGTCGGCGCGTTTATCCGCATCCCGGTTCCGCTGGTGCCGTTTACGATGCAGACGTTTTTCGTCTCGCTCTCCGGCATGCTGCTCGGCAAAAAATACGGCGCGACAAGCGTGCTTTTATACCTCTTCATCGGCCTCGTCGGGTTGCCCGTATTCACGCAGGGCGGCGGCATCGGGTACGTGCTCAAGCCAAGCTTCGGCTATCTGATCGGCTTCGTGCTCGGCGCGTTCGTAACCGGCCTGATCGCGCGCAGGGTGCAGCAACCGTCGTTCAAACGCCTGCTGGTCGCGGCGTTCGCCGGGCTTGGCGTGATCTACACCTGCGGAACGGCCTACTTCTATTTCCTGAGCAACTTCTATCTCGGCACCCCGGTCGGCGTCTGGACGGCGCTGCTCTACTGCTTTCTCGTGTTCATCCCGGGCGACGGCGCCATGAGCGTGATCGCCGCACTCGTCGCGCGGCGCATGATCCCGCTGCTGAATAAAAACCGGCTGTAATCCGCCCGGTTCGCGTATATAAATTACAGGCGGCTGTTTCGACAGCCGCCCGGTTTTATTTTACAGCCTCACGCCCAGTTCAATCAGCTCACGGCGTACTTCATCGTACATCCTTTGCCATGCGGGCACGGGTTCCACCGCAGCAAGATCGTACGCTTCGTCGAACGCAACGCCCGGATTTCCGTCCTTTTCGGCAAAGACGTGCTCATACCGCTCCAGCAGACGCAACACGATTTCGTTCGCCTCTTTGCGCGTCATACCCTGCGCCGCAACCGCCTTGCCGACCTCGCCCATGAGCCGGACCTCCAGTCCTGTCCCGTTCGGACGGTTCCCGTTCGCCGCGCCGACGCCTTCCAGATGCCCGCCCGCAACGGTCGCAAGGATCGAATTCGCCGCGGTTTCGTAAAGCAGTTCCTTCGTCAGCGCACCGGAAGCGGGCCAGATATCGCAAACGACGATGCCGGGCGCAATCGTGGAAAAAATCTGGCAGACGACCGCCTGCACCCAGAGACAGCCGCGCTCGGTCGTCGCGACATTGCGGATATGGATCGGATGGCAAAGGTGGTAGTCCGCCATGCCGAACAGGTTCGCCGCCAGCATGGACGCGACCATCACGACCGCGGCCCCCGGCGCGTCCCCGCCGAGCCCGCCGACCATCGTGCAGGCAAGCGACGCATTGCGCGCGCCGCCGTCCAGCGCGTTCGCCGCGCGGACGAGGTTTCCGTTGTCCATCGCCAGCTCGTTGAAGATCGCGATCAGATGCGCGTCGCACCCTCGCATGCGGCCTTCGCCGACCGCCGCATAATCCCCTACCTCCGTCACCGCGCTCTGCGCCGTCAAAAGGCCCATGCCGGGCCGCCCGACCGCGTCCAGCGCGCGGCGGACATATCGCAGTTCCCGCCGGACGGCGAGCACTTCGCCCGGGCTGTCGGGCGTAACGGAAAACCCGTCCACGTCGGCCAGCGAGCCGCAGGTCAAAAGGTCGACGACCGGCTCTTTTGCGGACGCCAGCACGTTTTCGTAAAAGAAGCGCTCCGGCGTCGGGCAGCCGGGATTGCCCGCCCAGATGACCGGCGGGCGAACGTCCTCAATCTTTCGCACGCGCAGCGTGACCGCGTCTTTGCCTTCACCCATGACGAGCGACCGCTTCATGTTCGCAGCGCCCCTCTCGATTTCCCCGCGCGAAAGCCGCATGATTCGGTTGGTCGTTATGTTGAAAACGCCAGCTTGTTCTAGCAGCCCGACCGCCGCGTCATAAATACTCCGAAGGACCCGTTCGTCCGTCGGAATCAGGTCCTGCCGGTCCCAGTCGAGGCCGTATTCCTCGACGAGGTCCATTACGGGCTCCACGACCCGTTCCATATCGAAGTCGCTCTTTTTACAGGCGGCGCCGGTATGCGCGCGAGCGCAGAGTGCAAGAAATTCGGCATGTTTCATCAAACATTCCTCCGTTTGCTTATCGTTGCCCCGTTATTGTTCGCTGTGTGTGCGCAGAAACTTTCGCACGCGCTTCCAGTCCGGATAATATCGGTCCATCCGCTTCCAGAAGCGCTCGTTATGCCCCGGCTCGTATAGATGGCAGAGTTCGTGCGTCAACACATAGCGCAGGCACTCGGCCGGCTTTTCCGCCAGCCGCAGATTGATCGTAATCGTCGCGGTCGTGGTGTTGCAGGTGCCCCAGCGCGTTTTCATGTCGCGGATTCGCAGTTCGCCCGCCTGTTTCCCGACGGTCCGTTCACATGCGGGCAGCATCGCTCCGGCCGCCTCGGCCAGCTCCATCCGGTACCAGCCGTCGACTGCGCGCTTGCGTGCGTCCATATCCGCGTCCGGCTTGATCCTAAGCGTCAGCGTCCGGCCTTCGCGCGTAATTTTCATCCTCCCCGCATGCGGCAAAACGACCAGGTCCAGCCGCTTTCCGAAATACGGGATGGTTGCGCCCGTTTCGTAAACGCGCGGCGCGATTGCAGCCATCTTTTCGCGCTGTTTTACGATCCAGTCCGCGCGGCTGGAGACAAACCGCTCGATCTCGGCGTCGCTGATGTTCAACGGCGCGTTGACACAGACCCGCCCGTCCGGCGGGACCACCCTTAAATATAGGTTTTTAATACGTTTACGTGTAATCGAAATGCAAATATCGCCGGATTCGGTCGAAAAAACGCGGTTCATGCGGGATTCGGTTCGCCGCGCTGGCTGATAAGCGTCATCGCAATTCCGCCGATCAGCGTCAGGCAGGCAATCACAATCCGCCAGGCGCTCGCCGGAAGATACTCCGTTGTACGCAGGATCATGACAACGACCGAGCCGACCACAAACCCCATGATCGCCGCATAGGTGCTCGCATAGTGATGCTTGAGCAAGCTTGCCATCAGCTTTGCAACCAGAATAATGCCGAGCAGCGCGCCGACGATCATCGGCAGCAGCTTCAGCCATTCAAAATTTGCCAGCGCGTCGATCGCCATTTCATAGCGCCCGAAAAGCAGCATGACGAACGACCCGGAGAGCCCCGGCATCACCATGCTGGCCGCGGCGACCGTCATCGCAAGCATCAGCATGATCGCGCTCCACAGCGTATAGGTTTCGCCGGTGCTTGCGCTGCCCTGAAAGAAATACATCAAAAGCACCAGTCCGCCCGAAAGCAAAAACCACAGGAGCGACAGCGGGTGAAACCCCTCTTTCAAAGCGTTTCTGGCCAGCAGCGGAAGGCTGCCAAGAACCATACCGAGAAACGCCGCGAACGTCGGCAACGGCGCATATTCGAACAGAAAAGAGATCAGTTTGCTGAAAACAAGCAGCCCGATAACGACGCCGAGCAACAGCGGCAGCAATGTCAAAAAATGCTGTTTGCGTTCGCCGCGCTTGCCGATCATGCCGTTGACCGACAGAATGATCACGTCGAAAACGCCCAGGGATACCGCGACGGTTCCGCCCGATACGCCGGGAATAATATTGGCGCAGCCAATTATAATCCCCTTGATAATGTTGCTTATGCGTTCCTTCATTCAGCCGCCGCGCCTCCATGTAAACTTACCAGTGCATTCTATCATCCCCGGATTGCCCCGTCAATCGTTCGCCGCATTCGACACGGTTTATTCACCATTGCCGACGCCTTTGGCTTTTTTCCGCCCGTTTCGTTTGCTTCTGCGGATGCCGAACGGACTGATCAGCCCCGCCTCAATAGCGGCGTAAAGAACGATTTCAAGAATATCCTCGCGCCATTTATAGAGCGTGGACTCGCCGACGCTCAGGTCGATGCTGAGTTTGATCATGCGCTCGCTGGTGGGCTGATTTCGCGGCACGGGCGTCTCCAGCCCGAACAGACGGCACATAAACCGTTCCTTCGCAGGGCTGATGACCGCAAAGTACGCGCGTGCGCAGTCGATTGCGCCGACCCAGCCGCGCGCCGTCTTCCTCCATGGTTGCTTTGCAAGCGAACGATAGGCGCGCGGCTTGTTCCTCCGGTAGTTCAATAGTTGCTTTTTTGCTTCTGCGCGCAGTTGCGCCACCGTCATCAAATCCATAATTTCCTCCCGCTGTTCGTATGATGCGAACGAATGTACGCTTATTATAATCCTTCTCCTCCGTTTCACGGTCGCGTAAAATGTACAATTTCAAAACTTTTATATCTTTGTTTTGCGCATATTAATGTATTTTGTCGTTTTTTTGCGTTTTGTCGTTGCGAGCGGAACGATCCTGTCCAATAAAACGCGTTTGTTTTGTTCGCACTTTCGTTTCGGTTTTGTTACAATGGTCCGCCTGTATTCCGCCGCTAAAGCGCTCGCCGCAATTGCCTGCCGCGGGCGGACGTGGTATCATAGAAAACAGAAAAACACACACGTGCGATAGGTATTGTGTCCGTTCGGGCGGAGCGCAATTTTTTCGGGCGTGTCTGAAAAGAGTATTTGAGGAGTTATGATTTCATTTTCACCCGTGACGATTCAGAATGCCATGCAGCTTCGCCCCTACCTGAACGTCCAGCCCTTCCGCACCTGCGACTACACGCTCGGCGCGGTTTTTCAGTGGAGAGCGTATTTTCGTTCCGCTTTTGCCGTCGTGTCCGGCATGCTCGTCATGCTGGCGGTTTATCCGGAAGAAAAAATCGTCTGCTTCGTATATCCCGTCGGCAACGGGGATCGAAACGCCGCTCTGGACGCGATTGAACGGCACGCGGCGGAGACCGGCATGCCGCTCACCTTCTGCGCCGTTCCGGAAGAGGGCCTCGCCGTTCTGACGGAGCGCTATGGGGAGCGGGCGGTCGTCTCCACGCATCGCAACTGGGCGGATTATCTCTACAACGCGGACGACCTGATCCTCTTCCCTGGCAAGCAGTACCACACCCAGCGCAACCACCTCAACCGTTTTAAGCGGGACAATCCCGACGCGAAGTTCGTTCCGGTAACCGAGGAAACGCTCCCGAGGGCGATTTCGTTTCTGAGCGAATACGAACAATACGCGCCGATCGACAAGGTCATCGAGGCAGAAGAAATGCTCCGCGCAAAAGAGCTTCTCGTCGATGCGCTCAAGCTGGAGCAAAAAGCGGGTTTTATCGACATAAACGGCACCATCGTCGCGCTGTCCATCGGGGAAGTCGTTCGGGACACGCTCTATGTCCATGTGGAAAAGGCGCGCGTCGATTACACCGGTTCGTATCAGGCGATCGTTTCGATGTTTGCGCAATATGCCGTTGAAGAGGATACGCTCTATATCAACCGGGAGGACGATTCCGGCGAGGAACGGCTGCGGTATTCCAAGATGTCCTATCGGCCGATCCGGCTTGTCGACAAATACTGGGTCACTGTGGAGGACGCCGTCCGGCACGATTTCCAGCCGCTTCAAAGCGGCGTTTGACGCGCGACGGAACGCCGCAAATTAATATGCATTTTTAATGGGGGGATTGATTATGAGAAACGCAAAAGAATTCCGCGATACGGCGTGGAACTCCCTGCGCGGGCGATACTGGTGGGCCGTGCTCGCCGCGCTCGTCGCAGGAATCCTCGGGGGCTACCTGATCGGCAAGCCGTCGTTCGACTGGAAATTTTCCAGCACCGATTTCACCAGCATTGGCGAATGGTTCCAGCAATTGCCGGACATGCTGTCCCGTTCAAACGTATCCGATATAGCGGGAGTAATCCGCATCCCAGAAGCGATTGTCGGATCGGGGATGATGCACGCGTTCTACGGACTCGTGGCGGCCGTTGCCAGCGTCGCATTCACTTATGGCCTTGCAATGTTTTTCATCGGCAGCGCGGTCGAGCTCGGCTTCGACCTGTTCAACGTCTCGCTTTACACGGCGCCGGGGAAACCGAAGTTCGATCTGCTGTTTTCCCGTTTTTCCATCTTCGGGCGCGCGCTGGGGCTCCGGCTCCTGATGGCGCTGAAGATATTCCTGTGGACGCTTTTGCTTATCGTCCCCGGTATCGTCGCGGCCTATCGCTACGCGATGGCGCCGTACCTTCTCGCCGAAAATCCCGACCTGACCGCCCCGGAGGCGATCGAAAAATCCAAGGAAATGATGGCGGGCAACAAAGGGAGGCTATTCTGCCTGCAGCTCAGCTTCATCGGCTGGTATTTGCTCGCGGCGCTCACGGGCGGCGTCGGCTGGATTTTCCTCGCGCCGTACACCAAGTCCGCCGACACCGCGTTTTATATGGAACTGACGGGCCGTCTCCCGAAGCCCGGCGATTCGGCTTCCTTCGGCTCCGGTACCGGCTCCGCGGCAACGTTCACGTCGGCGGACGGCGTCGCCGATTCCGACCAGCCGGAACGCATCTAGGCTGCCTTTCAAGCGTGAAAAGGAGAGCCCGATCGAAACTGATCGGGCTCTCCTTCATAAACCTTTATTTTACCGGTTTGTTCGGTGCGCTTTGCGGCGTATCGATTTTTGGCTTCTGCGGCTGACTCTTCTTTTCGTCCGCCGGTTTCATCGGCTCTGGGTGGCTTATGCTTTGTGATTTGCCCGGCCGAATCGGCTGCGCGGCGGGAACGCAGGCCTGTTTCGCGCCCGACACGTCGTCCGGCTTATTCGCAATCGGGGCCGCCGGCTTCCCCGCAGTCGTATTTACACTTGGTTTCCGTGCGGTCTCCGGCAGCTTTTGTTCGCGTTTCGGTTGTGCGGCCGTATTCTGCGCCGGAACAGGTTTTTCCGGCGGCGCCGGTTTCACGTCCGCGTTTTGCGTTTGAACCGGCTTTGCCTGCGGCTTCGGCTCCTTGCCATCGGTTCCCGGCTCCTTGCACCCTCCCGGTTTTTTCGGCGGCAACAGCTGTTCGTAAAGGGCGATATACTGCTTTGCGGGCTTCTCCCAGGCAAAGCTGTCATGCATGCCGCGCAGCATCATCCGCTTCCACATCGGCTTGTCTTCATACCAGTAATGGACGGCGCGCTCAATGGTATGGAGCATCTCGTGCGCATTATAGTTGGCAAACGAAAATCCGTTCCCTTCGTCCGTAAACTTGTTGTACGGGATGATCGTGTCCTTCAGCCCGCCGGTCTCGCGCACGATCGGCACGGAGCCGTATCTCAGCGCGATCATCTGCGAAAGGCCGCAGGGTTCAAACTGGGACGGCATGAGGAACATGTCGGAGCCCGCGTAAATGCGGTGCGCCAGGCCTTCGTCAAGCTCGATTCGCGCATGGACGCGGTGCGGATAACGCCAGTTCGCCCAGTTGAGCAAATCGACAAAGCGCTGTTCGCCCTTGCCGAGGAACACGATTTGAATGTCGCTGCGCATGATGTCGCTCAGCACGCGCTCCACCAAATCCAGCCCTTTCTGCGTGGAGAGCCGCGCGATCATGCCGATCAGCGGCACGTCCCGCGCCTCCAGAGCGCATTCCTTCTGCAGGGCGCGTTTGCAGGTCTGCTTGCCGTCAAGATGCTCCGCGTCGAAATGATACGGTAAAAACCGGTCGGTCGCAGGATTGAAAATCGTGTAATCCAGCCCGTTGAGTATGCCGGAGAGCGTGTTTTCGCGCGCGCGCAGCAAACCGTCGAGATTTTCGCCGAAATACGGCGTTTTGATCTCGTTGGCATACGTCGGGCTGACGGTGCTGATGCGGTCGGCGAACACCAGCCCGCCCTTCATGCAACTGATATTACCGTAAAACTCAAGGTACTCCGAAGTAAAGTATCGTTCGTCCAGGCCAAGCCGTCCGGCGATATCCTGCCAGCGGAACAGGCCCTGATATTTCAGGTTGTGGATAGAGAACACCGTCCGGATGCGCGCGTACTCCGCGCTCGCAGCATACTGCGTTTTCAGCAGCGCGGCGGTCATCCCGGTCTGCCAGTCGTTGAGGTGCAGCACGTCCGGGAAAAAGCCGATGCGCGGCAGCGCTTCCAGAATCGCACGGCAGAAAAACGCAAATCGCAGCCCCTCGTTGGTTCCGTCGCCGTAAATATCGTTTACATAAAAGAACGTTTCGTTGTCGATGAAATAATAGGTTACGCCGTTGTCCTCAATGGTCTCCACGCCGCAGAACACACGTTCCCACCCGAAGAGCACTTCGAAGTGGCAAACGTGCGTCATGCGGCTTTTCCAATATTCGTCGATCATGCCGTACTTCGGCAATATGACGCGGACGTCCACGCCGTCCTGTCTGAGTGCAATCGGCAGCGCGCCGACTACGTCCGCCAATCCTCCGGTTTTGACAAACGGTACGCATTCGCTTGCGCAGAAAAGCACCTTCAAAGCACGCGCCTCCTTTTAATCGTTGATATTCGGCCTTTTCGCCCGCAGTTCGGGCATTGTGCGAACGTGGCGCACCGCTCTTTTGCACCGGCGGTCCCGTTCTGCCGGGATTTTTATATTGTCGTTCCCTTTTTCAGGATGATCGGAAATCCGTCGTACCCTGTCAGCGTCCGCCCGTCGCGGATCGTCACCCCCTTGTCGAGGATCACGTGGTCCAGATGGCAGTTTTCGCCAATCTTCGTGGCCTGCATAATGATGCTGTTTTTCACGACGGCGCCCTTTTGGATCGTTACGCCGCGAAACAGGATGCTGTTTTCGATCGTGCCTTCGATCACGCAGCCGTCGGCGAGCATGGCGTTTTTCACACACGCGTTTTCACCGTAGCGCGCGCTGACCTCGTCCTTGATCTTCGTATAGATCGGGTGCGCCGGGTTAAACAGGTCATCCCGCACTTCCGACTGAAGAAGCGCGAGATTGTGGCGGAAAAAATCGTTGACCGAATCCAGCCGCGCGACGAATCCATCGTAACGATAGCCCATGATCTTGAGCGTATTGCATTTTTTCAGAAGGATATCGCGGACCAGGTCGTATTCGCCATGGGAATATGCCTCCTCGACCAGATACTCCAGCAGCAGTTTGTCCAAAATCAGCACGTCGCAGCTTCTGTGCGTGGAACGCGGCGTAAACGGGTTGTATTCCATCTCCGTAACGCAGCCGTTTCCATCGAGAATCAGGCGAAGGTCCATATTTTGTTCTTCTGGGACGCTTGCGTCCACCTCGTTATACAAAATCGTTATGTTCGCACGCGATTGTACGTGCTGCTTGATCATGTCGTTGAACGTCATATTAAAAATCGTGTGGCTGCCCGTCAGGATCACATATTGCTGCGGGCAGCGGCGCACGTAGCCGAGGCACGAGCGGATTGCATCGATGCTTCCGCGATACAGGCCCGTGTTTTCCTTCGTCATAAACGGCGGCAGGACGAACAGCCCCTCGCGCTTCCTGTGCAGGTCCCATTCCTTGCCCGCGCCGAGGTGGTCCATCAGAGAATGATAGTTCTTCTGCGCAATCAGCCCAACGCTGGTCACGCCGGTATTCACAAGGTCCGAAAGGATGAAGTCGATGCAACGGTAACGTCCGCCGAATGGAACTGCGGCAACCGAACGCGAGAGCGCAAGGTCACGCAGCATCGGGTTCGTCTCGCCGGTATAGATGAGTCCGAACGCGTTACTTTCCATAACATCTTCCTCCGTTTTCGTCCTCCGTTGCAACCGTCCCCTGCGGAAGGTAGGCTTCCGTCTGCACGCTGATATCGTTGCCGACGACCGTTATGCTGCCGGTGAGGGCGTTGTCCACCTGGTCGCCGTGGCGCAGCGCGCCGCCGACGATCGCCCCCTCGCCGATCTGCGCGTTTTCTCCGACGATCGACTGATAGACCTTCGCGCCCTTTCTGATTACGGCGCCGGGGAAGACGACCGAGTCGAACACCTCCGCATCCGGTTCGACGGACACGTTGTAGAACAGCACGCTGTGGTGTACCTTGCCTTCCACGCGGCAGCCTTCCGTCACGAGGCTCTGCGTGATGGACGCGTCGTTGCCCACATAATGCGCCGGCATGATCGGGTTGCGGCTGTAAATCCTCCAGAGCGGGTCGTTCAGAATGAGCTTCGGCGGCGTGGAGATGATGTCCATATTCGCCTCCCAGAGGCTCTGGATCGTCCCGACGTCCTTCCAGTAACCGCTGAACGGATACGCGTACACCGGCTGGTTGTCGTCGATCAGCGCGGGTATGATATCATGCCCGAAATCGTTGCTCGAATCCGGGTTCGCATCGTCTCGCCCCATATACTCTTTCAGTTCCGGCCAGTTGAAAATATAGATGCCCATGGAAGCTTTGTTGGATT
>CAYUUB010000014.1:0-16292 GCA_964447725.1 uncultured Oscillospiraceae bacterium | reverse complement strand
GTCTAAATGATGCAGTTTTGCCGAATCGGCTTGCAGATTGAGGCGAAAAACGCAGACGCAGTTGCGCTGCGGCGAGGCTTTTCAACGAAAATATGCAAGGCGAGGCGGTGGAAATGCACTTTTGGAATTTTAGAAACACGCCCTAGTGAAGTGGAATGACGATATCGCAATCCTCCAGCGGAACATCCGTATACCGACCGCTGAAGTGATTGAGAAGCTGTTTTTCGTTAAACGGCAGTTCCGTATATTCCGATCCGTCGATGCTATAGGCTGAAAGATATCGCATCAGCGGGCGCAGCGTTATGGTTTGTACGTCCGACAACTCCGATTCGGTAAGAGGAATTTCCAGCACCGGATCGTCATGAACGCCCAGGAAATCGCTGCCGTGCCACACCTTTCCAATGTTTTCCCCGTCGACGACGGCTTCATACTGGATGCCGCGATTTCCAATCGCGCCGATCACGATGGAATCGAAATAAGTCTCCTGGTCCGCCCCCTGCGGGAACGTATAGTGGATCGATACGCCGACGCCCGTGGTCCGCTGCATCACCGTCGCAGTCACCGTGACGGCGGACAGGTCGAACATCTGATTCTCAATGTATCCGTCCGACCCCCATGTGGTCATTGGCACAACGCCGGAGAGCTGTTGTGTCACCGAATATGCCGCGTCCAGCATGCCGTTGCCGTCCGTCGCGTCAAACGTCAGCGTCTGCGTAAGGATTGCGACGAGTCCGACGGTCCCCAGGTCGTCGATCGTGCCGTCCATGAGCCACATCTCGATCGTGACGGTGACCGGCCCCGACGGAAACGCCGGCGACTGTCGCCCGATCAGCGTCGTCTGCTCGATCACGCTGTCTGCGGCGTTCACCGCGTCCATGTCATAGCCCCCCAGCTCGCTCGTGAGCGACTGCAGCGCCAGCCCTCCGCCCTGATCGTCAAAGTCCGTATATGTTTCCCCGCCGACCGTAACGGAAACGCTGCTCGTCCAGAGGTCGAATCGTTCCCCTTCCCCGCCGTACATCCCGAGAAAGCGGGAAGGGCTCGCATGGATCACGGTGTTTACGATTAAATTCCGTCCGTCGTAGAGGATTTCCCCGGCTTCCGGGTCTATATCGGCAACCCAGGCATAATCGTCCCGGCTGAAAGCAGCAAATCCGTTTGAAACACGCCATTCGTCGACGCCGTCATAGTACTCCGTTTCATCCAGATACCGAACGGTCGATGTCGATTCCGACGGCACGGGCGTTTGAACCGCCTCGGCAATGTCGGCGTTCTCCTCGCGGTCGTCCGGCTCCGCAGCCATATAATCGGTGAGCCGGAACATGTCGTTCAGCCAGCCCCGCACCGCCTGCGATACGCCGGGGATGGAAAACAGCAGCGCAAGCAGGACCAAAACCGCCGCAACGGGCGCAATCCAGCGAAGCTTTCTCCGGGGACGGGCGCGGCGTTTCCGTTTCGCCGGGCCGGTATTTCCCGCCCTCGCCTCTTGCCGCCGGATTTGTTCGCACGCCATGTCGATCCGGGCGGAAAACTCCGGCGTCGGGGAGACCCGGTTTTCAAACAGATATCGTTCAAACGTCATATCGTTACCGTTCATAATCCGGCAGCTCCTTTCTGAGTTGGTTCCTGGCGCGTGAAAGCCGCGAATGCACCGTGCCCTCGGGCATATTGAGCAGCGCGCCGATATCCCGGGCCGAATAGCGCTCGAAATAATACAGCATAACGATGAGCCGCGCCGTTTCCGGCAGGCCGTTGATCGCCCGCTTCACGTCCAGTCGGGCATGGTCCTCCTCCATATAGGGAATGTCGCCGTCCAGCGGAAGGTTCGGCCTTTTCCGCAGGTAATTCCGGCTCTCGTTCTGAACGATCCGCACCATCCAGCTTTTGAACTGCGCGCCGTCGCGTAAGCTCGCCCGCTTTTCCCAGGCCTTCAGCAGCGCCATCTGCACCACGTCCGCGCAGGCGTCGCCGTTGCCCAGCACGGCAAAGCTCGCCGCAAACAGAAGCCGTTCGATCTGCTTCACCGCTGCGGTAAAGCCGTCCGCCGTGCGAATGTCCGGCCGCGGCGGTTGCTCTTCCATTCGTTCCATTTGCCCTCCTTTTTCATCGTGTCTCTGACTATATGACACCGCAGGCCGGCAAAACCTTCCAATTTCGATTAAATTTAGTTCGTTATATTGTATTCCGCCATGAGCGCACGTTTCCATTTCATGACGTACCCATCGTCCGCCTCGCGGAACACAAGATAATCGTCCGTCGTTATCGTCGTTTCAAACGCGAACGTGCCAATAAACGTTTTTTCCGCGTTCTGGCCGAGATCGTAAACATCCCAGCTAAAACGAAGCGTGAAGCTCTCCGGCATCTCCGTTATGCGCGCCGGCGCATCGTAACTGTATTCGTACCAGCAAAAACGATTTGCATCCAAACCGTAGGTATCGACCCATTCTTCGATATTTGTCACGAAGGGTTCCGGCGTCGACGGGTCCACCACCTGATCATAGGTGTCCTTCTGCGGCGCGCTCAGTTCTTCCCCGTCTATGGACACGACAGGATCAAGTTCCCAAGGCATGACTTCGCAATCGATCACCGGAATAAAGGCGACTACCTGAAATGTCCCGCTGCTTGGATAGTAAATAAGCCTTTCCAGCACGAGCGTCATGCCGTTTATGGTCTGCGCCTGATGGATCGCATAATCCCGCGCGTCGTTCCGGCCGTCGGAAGCAAGCGCGTTATGCTCCGCAATCCAAGCGGCTTTTTCGTCTTCATCCTTGGGCAGTGTAACCGCGCCGGTTTTTCGGTTCACACGGAATACCATATCCAACGGCTCGTAATAGTCGGTAATAATCACATCCTGCAAATCGAAATCATACTGCTCTCTGTTTCTCGTTACATAAACCAGGATTTCTTCCGGCATATCGTCGGCAGACCGATAATATGGGATCTTCACAATCGTAGTTATGGACTTTGTCGGGTAATCTCCATATTCGTCCGGCTCCTGTGTTTTATCCTGCTCCCAACTCATATCCATCACTTCGATCGGCATCTGGTAACCGTCCAGATAGAACTCTATCCTGTTGGAACCGGAGCTGCCGGATTTCGTTCCGTCCGGCGAAGTCCATTCATAGTCGAGCGTCTCTCCAATCAATAGCCCGTCGTCCAGAATCGTCACGTCGTCCAGCGTAAGCGCATCCTGCGTAAGCCCGATCGGCGTCGCCTGCGTGGGCAAGTCGTTCAGGCTCTCCAGCCGCGCCTCGTTTGTCGTTTGTTGCCATTGCTTGTATGTTTCAATCGCTTCTTGCCGGATGGCTTCCGCCTGCTCGGCCGGATACTCATAGGCAAAGTCGATGGAAAACGAGCCGATCGTTCCCGTCCGGTTCCCTTCTTGATCGCAAGCATAAAGCGTCCCGGACAAATTCATCTGCGTGTCCTGCGTAATCGGAAACGGATTTTCCCGCAGCATGAACGACGACGTGCCGATGCTCTCGCCGTCCGCCTCGTTCCAGCCGGACGCTGGCTGGCGTACCCCTTCGTAGTCCGGTTGCGCATACGGTTGAAACGCCTGTCCGTCGATGGTCAGCACAAAGTCCCGCGCGTCCATTCCGATTTCGCAGAACGTCGAATATTGTGCAAGACGTTCCTGCGCAGCAACGTCGTCTTCCAACCAATCCTGATCGAAACTCGTGACAAAGCCGACGCTGTCGCTCTGCAAAGAGTAATAAAACACGTATTCCGCGCCGTCGACGTCCTCAAAAACGTCGACTGCGTTCATTTCAATCGTAACGTCCCCGACGGTCGCGCTGCCTGAAAGTGTCGCCGTTAAAGTCGATGCATTTACATCTGCATCCGCATACGCTTCCGCTTCCGTTTGCATTTGATCGGGCGACAGTTCAAGCCGCGCCGTGGCGTCGTCCTTTGCCCGCTGCGTGCTGCTCCAGTAGATGGCGTACGCCGCACAGGCCGTCAGCAAAGCGAGTACGGCCGCTATTACGATCAGCAGCGCTCTCCGCTTTGCGGGAATCCGGCCGCTCGTCTCGCGCCTCGGAGCGCGCGCCACAGGGCGTTCGTTCATTTCCCGCATCATGCCGATCATGCGGCGCTTGAAGCTTGCAGACGCATGAATGCCGTTAAAGGCGTTTTGATACTGTTCCATGGTCGTCTCCTTTCAGCAGCGATTTGAGTTTTTTGCGCGCGCGGGACAGTCGGGACGTGGTCGTGCCGTTCCGTTCGCCCAGCATCCGCGCAATTTCTTTTGTAGACAGGCCTTCGTAATAATAAAGATAGATGGCGTAGCGGTCGCGCTCCGGCAGTTGCCGCACGGCGTCCAGTATCCCGCTTGTTTCCCGCGGCGGCGCGGCCTCCATTTCTTCCCGCAGGGGAACGCTGGTGCGCCGAAACGCCGATTTGCCGTAGTCCAGACAGAGGTTCACCGCCGTGCGGACGAGCCAGGCGCGCTCATGGTCCGCCGTGCGAAACTGCGGTCGGCTCGTCATGAGCCGCAGATAGACGGACTGGACGATGTCTTCGGCCTCCGAAACGGACTTTACCCGGTTTAGCGCGATTCTCAGCAGCATATCGGAGTACGTTTCGACAATGCGGGTGACGTCCCGGTCGTCCAGATAATGTTTTTGCTCCATCGCCGCCTCCTTTCACCACTAAAACGATTCAAATGCGCAAAATGCTGCACGCACCCTTAAGATCATACCGGATCGCCATAAAAAAAGCGAGGCGGGCGGACCGGACGTTTTCAAGAGTTTGGGGAAAGTTCGAAATTGTATAATACTGATTTCACAAACCGCTGATACTGTGCTCGTAACATTTTGAGGCGGGCAGGCGGGCGAAGGCAAATCGCGCGGACAAGGCAAATTTTTTATATTTCCGAATGGTAACAAAATGATAACAGGCCCGGGGGCCCGGCGGCCTTTCCCTTCCCTGCGCGGACGGGTACAATGGTAACGGGATGCTTTTTCAAGGAGGGGATGACGAAATGGCGAAAAATCGAATCCTGATCGTCGAGGACGATAACGGCATTGCGGAAAGCGTGGGCCTGAACCTGGAACTGTCCGGCTACGATTATCTCATCATCGACGACGGGCTGGCCGCTGCAGAGCACCTATCCGGCGACCACTCCTTCGATCTGGCGCTTCTGGATATCCTTCTGCCCGGCCTGGACGGCTTCGCGCTCATGGAATATATGCAAAAATACAACATCCCCGCGCTGTACCTTACGGCGAAAACCGACGTGCCGTCCCGCGTCAGGGGCCTGCGCGGCGGCGCGGAGGATTACGTCGTCAAGCCGTTTTCCATGCTTGAGTTGCTGGCGCGCATCGAAAAGATACTGGACCGGGCCGGAAAGCTGAACAAGGTCCTGCGCTACCGGGACATCACAATCGACACCGAGCAGCGAACGGTCGTCAAAAGCGGCGAAACCGTCCCCCTGCAGCCGCTTGAATTCGATCTGCTGGTCAAGCTGGTAAAGTTCAAAAACTGCACCCTCCCGCGCGAACGGCTTCTTAACGAAATCTGGGGCATCGACTTTGCCGGCGGAACGCGGACGGTGGATATCCACGTCGCCCATCTCCGCAAAAAACTGGAGCTTGAGAACGCGATACAACCGGTCACGAAGATCGGATATCGGCTGGAGGACTGAGCATGAAGCTGAGAGCGAAGCTGACGGTTTTTTCGATCCTTATTATCGCGCTTGCAATTACGGCGTGCTGCATATTTGTGGTTTCGTTTGCGCGTGAAAACACCCTAAAGCAAATTACGGAGGCGGGGCTGGCGCAATACGATTCGTTTTACCAGGCGTTGGAGAGCCGGAACTTAAGCGACGGCGAAGGCTTCACGCCCCTGGCCTACCGAAGCTACCTGCAATATCAGTTCAGGAGCGTCGAGGATTGTCAGGAATTTGTATTTCAAACGGGTGAAGACATGCTGGTCAACAACTCCGGGATCGATCCGGACGCTTTGCTGAAAAACGGCTCTGCGGTCAATGCGAAACAGATCGGCAACTCCTCAAGCGGGGTGCAATACTTTACGAAAACCGTTGGGACAACGACCGTGTTTGTTGCAAGCGACACAATTGCCGTCGGTCAGACAAAGTACCGGGTTTCGCTGGTGCGCGACGTTTCCGAGGAAACGCGCGGGATAAACGACCTTGCAATGAAGTGCGCTTTAACCGGCCTTGCCGTAACGGCAGCCGCGGCGGCGCTTATTTTTCTGCTGATATACCAATCTCTGAAGCCGATACGAAGGCTCAGGTCCGGAGCGGCGGAGTTGGCGCACGGCCGCTATGAAAGCAGGATACCCGCCGGCGGCAGGGACGAATTATCGGAACTGGCCGCCGACTTCAACGGCATGGCCGACGCCATTGAAGCCAGCATGGATGAGCTGCGAGAAAAAACGGAACGGCAGCAGACGTTTATCAACGACCTTTCCCATGAGATGAAAACGCCCGTCACCTCCATCCTGCTTTGCGCGGAAACGCTGATTGGCAGGAAGGTTCCGGCGGAAACGCTGAACCGCTCCCTGGAGCGCATCTACGATCAGGGCGTATGGCTGGAACGGCTGTCCCAGAAGCTGTCGACGCTGGTGATGCTGCAGGGCGATATCCCTCTGCGGCAGGAAAGCGTATCGAAACTGCTCGAGGCCGTCGAAACAGGCACGGCCGACGCGCTGCGCGAAAGCCGCATGGAACTACTGATCGATTGCCGCATGGATACGCTGGTTATGGATTTCGACCTGCTTCGATCGGCCCTCGTCAACCTTGTTGAAAACGCGCGGAGGGCCGGCGAGCCCGGCCAGTCCATCGAAATCCACGCCTATGACGATCGGATCGAAGTGACGGACCACGGCAGGGGAATTCCCAAAGAAGAGATTGCGCGCGTCACGGAACCGTTTTATACGGTGGATCGCTCCCGAAGCAAAAAAAACGGAGGCGCCGGCCTGGGCCTGGCCCTCGTCCGGCAGATTGCCGTTTCCCACGGCGCGCGTCTCGCCATCGACAGCACGCCGGGGCGGGGGACGACCATGCGCCTGATTTTCGATCAGGGAAAACGATAACAATTTCGCAACCGTTTGACAACCACTTTTTTTCCGATACATGCGACGATACCCTCAGGGTGTGTTTCCAAAGTCTAAATGATGCAGTTTTGCCGGATCGGCTTGCAGATTGAGGCGAGAAATGCAGGCGCAACGGTGCTGCGGGAGGCTTTTCAACGAAAATATGCAAGGTGAGGCGGTGGAAATGCGCTTTGGGAATTTTAGAAACACACCCTGATCAAAGAAAGGGGTAAAGCAATGAAAAAAACAATTTCTATTTTGCTGGCGGCGATAGCCGTGTTCTCGCTTGCGGCTTGCCAGGCGGCGCCGGAGGAAACCGTCGTCGTAAAAACGAATACGGAACGGATGGTCGCGCAGGCGACCGAACAATCCGGCGGCGCTTCCGTCAGCAGCCTCGGCGTCCCGCAGGGGAAATACGTTTTTGACGCGACCGGCGCGGACGGTAAACTCCATATCCGCGCCGATGCAAACGTGCACGTGCCGGACGCCGAATCCCTCCCGATTATGGAAGCAACGGTTTCTTCTTTTACGCAGGACCAGGTAACGGCTATCTTCAACTGTCTGTTTCCCAACGAAAAGCCCATGACGAACACGCAGACTGAAACCAAGTCGGATATCGAGGCGGAAATCGCCCGTATGCGAAAGCAGCTTGCGGACGGCGACGTAACGGATTTTACGACGGAGCAGTTCGAGGCCATGATCGCGCAGCTTGAGGAAAGCTGCAAAAGCGCCCCCGATTCCGCTCCGGACGCGCAGGTGTCGGACGGTACGATGCAGCTCATTTTCGATGCGCAAACGAATATGCCGCTGGCATGGACGCTCTCCGCCGCGACGGCGACGGCGCAGTTCAGCGTATGCACTCCGGCGGACGTCGCCGGAATCGGCAGCCAAGCATCGGGCGCCTACGTTTCCGGCGCAAGTATCTATTACAAACGGACCGACGTGGATTATTCGACTCGGCACACGGTTTCTGTCGACGGAACCGATTCGTCCGGCGACGCGGACAAGAAAATCGGAATTTCTTATGCGGAAGCAACGGAACTGTGTGAAAATCTCTTTGCCGCCGCCGGTATGGCAAACAACTTTTGCGTGGGAGCGGCCTACATCGTCGACGACACGGGCGCGGATGAATTGCAGGGCGAAAACTACGCCTATCTGCTTTGCTACACGCGTCAGGCAAGCGGAGTCCCGCTCTTCTACATCGATCCCTTGGGAACGGTTCAGAATCAGGACGACGCGTTCAGTCTGCCATGGGATTATGAAACCGCCGTGTTTATCGTAGACGCGTCCGGTATCGTCAGTTTAAGGTGGCGCGATCCCATCGACATCGGTGAAACGATTGAGCCGGATTGTACGCTGAAAACCTTTGAGGAAATAACCGGCGTTTTTGAAGCTATGATGAAAACCAGTTATGAAGCGGTTGCGCAAACGGTGTTTGACGGAAAATGCGAATTTAATGTCAGCGTAACCGACGTGCAGCTTTGCCTGATGCGAATCCGGCAGCAAAACGCTGCGCAGACCGACGGTCTGCTCGTTCCTGCGTGGGTGTTTTACGGGCAGAACGAAGGCACAAACGAAAGCGGCGAAGTCCGCTATTTTCAGGGCGCCGACGTGCTCACGAGCAAAATAGGCGGTATGACCGCAAGCCGATTTGAAATTGGATCTGAGGACGTCAACGATCCGTTCGTGTACCTATCGCGCGCCCGCGAAAGCGAGCCGGTCGTCCTGCTTGCAATCAACGCGGTCGACGGCAGTATCATCGATATAACCAAGGGCTACTGATCCGGCTTCAGCCGACGTTTGCCGGGCGCGGATTGCTCCGCGCCCGCGCTTCGTCCTTTTCCGTTTTTCCCGCTTGTGCGTGCCCCGCCGCTTTTCATTTTGCGCGTCCCTTTACAGGCCCTTGTCCGGGTCGACGACGGACCCGTCGACGGCGTTGACGATCAGAAGGCGCTGCGAAACGCGATTCTGCATTTCCTGGTTTTCCGCGATAAATCCCCGTTTCCCGTAAAAAGCCCAGACCGGGATCATCAACCCTCCGCCGACGGACTGGTTCTCCACGACGCGCAGCATGCCGAACTCGACCCTGTCGATCTCGACGGTCGCGCTCGTCATGTTCTCGATATGCCCCCAGTCTTCATGAAAGAGGAGCGGGAGCATATTGGAGCAGACGTCCGCAATGTCCGGAAACGGAAGCAGCTTACAATCTTCAACCAGGGTTTCTCCCGTACGATGCGGAGAAGCCCACTCCAGCTGACAAACGCCGCTTTCATCGACGAACAGCGTGACGGTTTCGTAGGCCCACACCGCGTCCGGCAGTTCTTCGTCCTCCGAATCCACATAGATAGCGGCGCTTTCGCCCTCCATCATGATGCACGGAACGCCCTGAATATTACGCACGCAGCGCATCATATAAACGGCCCGCCCGTCGCTATTCATCAAATACATATCGCAGATCGAAAGATCTTCGCCCAGTTTCGAAAGAAAGTCTTCCGCCGCGGAGGCCGCCTGCGCGGGCGACTGCTTTGCGCCGATACCGTCTATTGTCCGCATACTCCGATCGTCAGGCGTAACTTCGATCCCGCTGAACATGGTGTTGATTCCAAAATATGCGATTCCGTCCCGCGCAGACCGGTACACGAGCTTCGCCCATCTTTGAATCGACAGCCGCCCGTTTCGCGTATTCTCAAGTACGCTTGTGTTATCCGCATTGTTCCGCACCCAAAAATACCGCCCGGTATCTCCGCTGACGGAAAGCCCCGTAACGCTTGCGGCCACCTTGTCCGTCGTACCGTCCAGGATGGATTCCGTAACCAGCTTTCCGTCGGACCGCACGGACCCGACCTCCTCCGGTGCGGTTTTCAGCATCTCCCGCAGCTCGGGCAGACGGACGGTCTCGTAGTATTCCCGCTCGTCCTGATAGTCGGCGTTTGTCTGGAGGCTGCACTCAATGGATGTGATCTGCTGCTCGATCTTGGATTTCGTCAGCGGCTGATCGTTGTTCCACATCGCGTCGTCCTCCCAGAGCAGCGACAGCAACACGTCGATTTGTTCCTGCGTGAAGTCCGCGCCGCTTGTTTTGACCATCGGGACGCTCTCCACATCCGGAATCGATACGGGCGCGTTCGCCGTCAGGGTGACGACGCCGTCCGCCGCCTCATACGCGTAAACGTCCGGCGCGTCCAGGCGCTCGCGCAACGTATCGGCGGTTTCCGCCGAGGTATCGCCTGCCGCGGTCTCCACCATCTGCACGGTGTCCAGACGCATCGCGGTCGTGTCGGCCTGCTTCTGTCCGCAGGCCGTAACCAATATCATCAGCGCCGCCGCCCCGATCCACAGGAGAAAGCGTTTCAAGATTCGTTTGATTTTATTCATGCAGCGCGCCTCCTCAATAGCCCTGCTGGCGGTCGATGATGGAACCGTCGATCGCATTGATCGTAAACCAACTTCTCTGCGGCTGATTATATACGCCGTCGCTCCCGGAAGTTGCGGTTCCAAAAAAATCCCAGGCTGGTACGAGGACGCCCGTGTCATATACGTCCACTTCGCGGATGCGGGCGTAGCCGAAACGGATCTCGTCAATTTCAAACGTCATTGCGCTGTCCATGTCGGAAAAATCGTTTGCCGAGAAGAACGTTCCCTCAAACACCTGCATGATCTCGTCGAAGGGAAGGACGAAGGAATTGTCCACGGCAACATCCCCGATTTCGCAGGGCGACGCCCATCGAAAGCCCACGATACCCGTGTCGTCGACATAGACGGTGATCGACTCATAGCCGCAGGCCGGCAGAACCTCCTTATCGTCCTCCGGATCGATATAGGGCTGGCAGTCATTGCTGCAATAGGTCGTCTCCATGCCGTTGATGCTGCGCGTGTAGCGCAGCCGCCAGACGCAACGCAGCGGGTTGGACACACCGTAGCCTGCGACCGACATTCCGCCGCGCACACCGCTTGCATCGGGATCGAAGCTTCCGCCCCAACACATCTGCGCGTCCACACAGGCAATATCCGTTATGTCAAGCGCACTCATCAGTTCGTCGCCTGCCGCAAGGGCCTGCTCCTGCGTCGTTTCGATAACCGGGATGTTCGGTATATCTTCGGAGCGGATCTCACCGGAGGACGTATTATAATTTGCCGCCTCCGCCAGCGCCAGTTCGCTTTCACTCATGTATAGGCCGAATCCGCAAGAGGGCGAAACCCATTTGTCCGGTTCACGCACGTAGGTGATCACGCAGGACGAATCGCGCCCCTGATAAAGCCGCAGCGTCTCATAGCCGGCGTCCGAAGCCGCAACGCCCGTCACCAACAGTGTGTCGCCGGACATCACGCCGCCCTCGCCCGTTTCGGCGTTCCCATAGACTGGGTGTGTCAGATAGCCGGTGATCGGCGCGGATTCGTCCGTCGCTTTGTCCAGCACGGACAGAAGGTATTCGCGTTCGCTTTGCATCTGCTCGTTCCACGCGTCGCCCTTGCTTCCGCCTTCCTCTTTGACAAGCGCATCCAGCGCGTCAATCCGTATTTGAATGGTCGTTCGGTTGTCCGGCCTGTTCCACATTTCCGAGTAGGAGAGCAGTTGCCCTTTCATCAGCGCCCGGATGACCCGATCCGCCCGGTCCTGCGACAGTTCGCCACGGGATACGTTGACGACGGAGAGCTTCGTCGCATCCGGCAGATAGACCTGCGCGTCCACGATCGTCTGTTTTTTTCCGGATTTGTCCGTGAAGTCGGCTGTATACCGTTCCGGGCAGCCGAGCGTTTCGCGAAGGGCGGAACTGTCGTCCACAGCATCCTGTTCAGACGATTGCGCAGCCGTCTCCAGCATCTGCGCCATATCGAGCTGGATGGTAGTGGTGTCGGCCTGCTTCTGTCCGCAGGCCGTAACCAATATCATCAGCGCCGCCGCCCCGATCCACAGGAGAAAGCGTTTCAAGATTCGTTTGATTTTATTCATGCAGCGCGCCTCCTCAATAGCCTTTAATCTCGTCGATCACGCTGCCGTCGATGGCGTTGACCGAAAGGAGCGGTTCGTCATCGTCCGCCAGCAAGTCGTAATCGTCGTTTGGTTCAACTACGATATCGTAAGGCAGGACGCAGCGCGCCGTGCCATAGAAATTCCACACCGGAATCAGGAGCCCGCTGTCAATCGAGTTTACGTCCGGGATTCTCTGGAGCGAAAGCGTGATCCGGTCGATGTTGATTCTGTATTCGTCGTAATCGTCCAAATTGGATTCGAGCGGCTCGTTCACAACGCCCAGCATCTGCTTTGCAACGGACAAAATCGACGAAAACGGGAGCAAATTCGCGTGCGCGACCTCAACCGCGCCGACCGTCAGCGGGGACGTCCAGTTCATGCCGACGATCCCCTCGTCGTCGAGCCGGATATCCAACGTCTCATACGCCCACTCGCAGCCGTCGTTAACGTCTCCGACATAGGTGCGGTAAAACGGGCTCTGCACTTCGACCCCGTCCACCACGCGGCGCGCTTCCACATAATAGGCGTATTTGCCGGTTCCGTCCTCCGTATATTCGCGGGCAAGGCAGACGCGGTACGGCTCCATATCGTCGATCCCAAGCGTATCCAGCAGCGCCGAGGCCTGTTCCATCGCCTGCGCCGGCGTTGTGTCCAGCTCTGCAATCTGCGCTTCATCCGTAACATCTCGCTGTCTGCCCAACGCGTTTGAAACACGGCTGGTGTCGCGATAGCTCAGGTTCGCTTCACTGTGCGGCGCGACCGTGGTATCTCCGTTTACGTTATATTGCACCTCGTCCGTCGGATATTTCACGTTGTTCCAGGCGAACAGCTCGATCGTGTAGGGGTATTTTGGCGCGTTGACCGTCAGAAACTCTTCATACGTGCCGTTCCCCAACGTCTCCTTCTGTGAAAACTGAACCGTCTGGATCGGATCGCCGAGGTCTTCCAGCGCGTTTGGCAGTTGCGCTTTGAGATCGGCAAGATCCGCTTCATATTCCGCGCGCCACGAATCGTCGCCATCCTGGCCGTTCGGCGAATAGTTGCGATCCAAGTCTTTCTGTATCGAATCGATGCGCGCCTGGATCTGGTCCCTTGTCCGGTAGATGTTTTCGTAGTCATACATCGTTTCATCTTTGCAGAAGTAATGAAACACTCTGGCGACAAGCTCCTGCGAAAAATCCGCGGCCGACACACGATAAACCGACAGGTGATCGACCTCCGGAACCGAAACATCCGCCGAAATCGAGATGGTAAATTTCTCAATTTGCGTCGGCAACGCGGTTTCCTCCACACGGTACGGTGCGCCGAGGCTCTCCCGCAGCGTCTGCTCTTCCTCATTGTCGGACGACGTGCTGGCGGCGGTCGCAATCAGCTGTTCCATATCCTTGCTCATGGCCGCTGCGGACGAATCCGACTTCGCCGCGCAGCCAAAGAGCGCACCGGCCAGAAGCATCGATCCGCATATGAGGCAGAGCATTCGTTTCAGCATAGTATCTTCCCCTCGCTTTCCTTTCGCCGCGCAACGCAAACGCAGTGCGCGGTCTTATGGAAACAACGATACGCAAAAAACATCATCGAGTCTTCATTAAAACGTGAACGGATTGTAATTTGTCGGGCCGGCGTCAAGTTTCGTTCGATTCGACCGTGACAATCTGCCCGCGTGTTCGCTCCAGCGTGGTTACGGCAATCTTTGGTATCGCAAAGAGCGAAAACAGCACCAATACGGCGAGCACCACATATAGAAAATTCCATCGTGTCTCAAACATCCTCATAAAACACCACCTTCGCAATCGTCCCAGTCCCCGGTTCGCTTTCAAATTCCAGCCCGGCATGGTGCAGCCGGGCGATTTCGTCCGCCAGCGCAAGGCCGAGGCCGATCCCGCCCGCTTTTCTCGCGCGGGATTTATCCACCATGTAAAACGGCTGTGTAATCTTGTCAAGCTCTTCCTTCGGGATGCCCTTGCCGTGGTCCGTAACGGAGATGACGTTGCCGTGGGCGCGCAACTCGATCGTTCCGCCCGGCGAGGACGCCTTTCCCGCATTGTCGATCAGATTGAGCAGCAGCGAAGTCAGCAGATCCGCCTCCATGGGCAAAACGTCCCTGTCGCATTCGACTTGCAGCGTCAGGCCGCGCTGCCGAATCTGCTCGGCGCAGGACGCGGCGATGCCGTCCAGCAATTTTTGCACGCTCGCAGGCTGCAAGGTCAGTTCACCGTTTTGCCGCAGAACGATCAGCTGCATCATCTTCTGGGACAGCCGCTCGATGCGCTTGCACTCCGCGTCGATGCGTAAAAGCGAATCCTCTTTTTCCTCCTCGGTCATTTTCGTGCCGAGAAGCGTTTGCGCATTGCCGGAAATGCCGGTCATCGGCGTTTTCAATTCGTGGGTCAACGCGCTCATGAGCAGCGTGCGCCGGTCCGCCTCGTCCCGCAGTTCGCGCACCCGGATTTCCACGGCTTCGGCCATGCGGTTGAAGCTGTCCGCCAAATTGCCGACCTCGTCGCTTTCCCGAACCGGGATGCGCCGGTCGTAGATGCCGTCCGCGATCGACTGCGCATTCCTGCTCAGCGTATCGATGGGCTTTAGCACCAGCCGCACCAGCGCCATGAGGATCGCGCCCGTCAGGACCACCGCCGCCAGGTTGATCAGTGCGAACCGGTGCGCCATCTCTTCGATGCCCGTAAAGACGGAGGTAATATCCCTGACCGCATACAGCTGATAATCCGTGTCTTCAATCGTTTCCAGACTGCCGGCGATCAGGATGGAACTGCCGTCGATTTCGACGATAACGTACTGCTGAGAAGTGCCGGAAATTGGCAGGTATCGGTCGGGTTCGATGGTTGTGCAGTTGTAGATCACGTCGTCCCCCGCAAGCAGGATCGTATTTTCGTCGGCAAATTTGCCGATCAGGTACCGTGCGAGGCTCCGCTTGGCCGTGTCGCTGTACTGCCGGTCGACCTGGTCGTCCATCGCGGTCGACCAGGACGCGGCCCGCACCTGCTGATCGGTCAGGGTATTCTGTACCGCCAGGTCCAAATTGCTCCGCCCGCTTCCGGTCAGCATGATCAGCGAGCAGGCGCTCACCGCGGCGGTCGCCACGATCAGGGACACGAGGGATACCTTCAGCCATAGCCGCATGCCGTCACCTCAGTCTTCCAGCCGGTATCCCAGCTTGGATATGGTCTTGATCCGGTCGGTCAGATCAAGCTTTTTTCGGAGTTGCGCGATATGCACGTCCACGGTTCGTGTCTCGCCCTGAAACTCCACGCCCCAGACGCCGTGTAACAATCGCTCCCGGGAAAGGGCGATATTCTTGTTCTTTGCAAGCATCACTAAAAGGTCGTATTCCATGGGCTTGAGCGGGATTTCCTCGCCGCCCTTCCGCACGGAGCGTTCCAAAAGATTGATGGAAAGGTCGCCGACCTCCAGTATCCGGCGCATCTTGCCCGTGCGCTCCAGAACCTTTTCGATACGCACCAGCAGCTCCAGCACCTCGAATGGTTTTACGATATAATCCTCCGCCCCGTCCCGCAGGCCGCGCACCTTGCTGTCCACGTCGTTTTTCGCGGTGAGGTAGATCACAGGGATGTCCGCGTGCTTCATGCAACCCATCAGCTCGAATCCGTCCATACCCGGCAGCATGACGTCCAGCAGCGCCAGATCGAAATCCTCGTCGGCGGAAACGGCTTTCGCCGCTTCCGCGCCGTCCAAATAGGAAGCCACCGCGTAACCCGCGCTGGTCAAATTTTTTACGATCACCCGGTTGATGCTTTCGTCGTCCTCGACGACCAGAATCCGGTTTCGCGCCATAGAATCCCCCCCCTTGTTTTAACCATCATAGCACCGTATTTGTAAACAGGTCTTCACCGGGATGTAAACGGATTGTAATCTCTTGCGTTCGGATCGTCGTACCAGTATGAATACGAGAAAGACCCCGTCGGCATAAATGCCGACGGGGTCTTATGAAAGCGTCCATATGACCCGCAAATTTGCATTACCGGTAATCGTCGAGATTAATCGTAATGGCGTACTGCGTCATTTCGTCGTACTGTTCGTCAGTCCGCCAGCCGGTATGGTTTGCGATGCCCGTATACACCGCGCCGTCGCGGAGCGAAACCAGTTCCTCCGGTCCGTCGTCATACTGAACGTACATCTCCCACCAATAGACGGTGGTCGGGATGATCGTGAGCGTCTTTGCCTCGGCCCACTGGCTCGGAGAAATCGTGCTCTCCCAAAATCCGCAGTCGTATTCCAGTTCCTC
>CAYUUB010000013.1:0-16516 GCA_964447725.1 uncultured Oscillospiraceae bacterium | reverse complement strand
CCGGATTCTGGCAGACGATGTAGCGAGGATGATGCAGTTTGCCGCATTTTTTGCATTTATATGCGTACATTTGTTCCATTTCATTCTCCTCCTTACTTCGTGGTCAGAATCGTGGAAACGACATTGTTGCCGAATCCGCCGAAGTTCACGGCCAAACCGGTCTTGGCGCCTTCCACCTGCCGGTCCGTCGCTTCGCCGCGGAGCTGCTTGACCAGCTCGACGATCTGCGAAACGCCCGTCGCGCCCAGCGGATGGCCCTTGGCCTTCAGGCCGCCGGACGTGTTGATCGGAATCTTTCCGCCGATCTTCGTTTCGCCTCTGCGCACGGCAAGGTGACCTTCGCCGCGCGGGAAGAATCCGACTTCCTCGGCTTCCTCGATTTCGAGAATCTGGAACGCGTCGTGCAGTTCGGCAACGTCGATATCGTCCGGTCCCATGCCCGCCATCTTATACGCTTTCTGCGCGCTCAGACGGACGGCCAGCAAGTCGGTCGGCACCTCGCGGTTCGCCACGACGTGCGTGTCGGTCGCGGAAGCGATGCCCGCAATGCGGACGAACTTCTTGTCGCCGAAACCGAACTCTTCCTGCTTGTCCTTTGCCACCAGCAGCACGGCTGCCGCACCGTCGGAGACGGGGCACATGTCGAACTGACGCAGCGGATCGGCGACGAGCGGGTTGGTCGCGTTGATGTAAGCCGGATTCGTGATCCGCTCCAGCACCACCTTGCGCTGGATGTGCGAAACCGGGTTGTGGCATGCGTTTTCGTGGTTCTTGACGGCAACGATCGCAAGGTCCTTGCTTTCCACGCCGAATTTATCCATGCAGAGGCGGGTGTAGAGCCCCGCAAACGACGGGAGCGTACAGCCGTATTTATACTCTGCAACGGGATGCAGCATGGTCGCAACGAAATCCGTGCCTTCCCAGCCGCTCACCGCGCGCATGCCTTCGCCGCCGATGACCAGAACGCAGTCGTTCATGCCGGAGGCGATCGCCATCACGCCGAGCTTCACGGCGGAAGCGCCGGAAGCGGGCCCGTTTTCAACGGTTTCCGCGCCGGCCGGGCGGATGTTGAGCGCATCCACGACCGCGCTGGCGGCGCCGCTGATACGGCTGACCATGCCGGAGCCCATGGAACCCACGAACACCTGGTCGATGACATTTTTGCGTCCTGTCTTGGCGCCCGCGTCGTCCATCGCCTGAAGCCCCGCCTCACACAGCATATCGAGGAACGGAACGGTGGACTTTCCGAACTTGGTATGGCCGACGCCAACAATTCCTACTTGTCTCATTTCCCTTTTCCTTTCTTCCGCGCGGGGACTCAAACCTTGATCTGGGCGGGCATGTGAGCGACTTTGTTCGCCTCGATCACGTCTTCGAACGCAGGACGGATGCCGACGTTCTTGTTCGCCTTATGCTTCTCCCACAGGGCCCGCGTAAGTACGAAAGTCGGTACGCCGCCGAGTTCATGCGGGCATTCCGGACGGGATTCGAGTTCGTACTCGATCATCCAGCGTTTGAATCCGTTCGGGCTCTCCGCAACGATCCAAACTTCGTCCTGATTCATGAAATCGAAATGATACTCCATCTTGGCGGCAAACAGCTGTGCGCCGACGCGCGCGCCGCGCTTGAGCGTCATGGTGTGGTAGCTCATGCCGACCTTCTCGTTGACAATGCGGCCGTTGACGATGCCGGCGACCTCGCCGTCGACCAGGCCCAGGAACAGGTACTCGTCCTGCACGCGGTAGCGCAGCATGCCGAGCAGTTCCGCGATGATACGTGCGGAAACGATGTCGTAAAAGTCCTTTTCATGGTCAAGCAGAACCCGGATGCCGTTCATAACCATCTCGGTCTCTTCGCGGCTTGCCGGGCGGACGAGCATATCTTCGCCCGAAGTCAGCGGAATAACTTTTGGTTCATAGGGTTTTAACCCGATTGTCGGTGGCCGAAGCTTGGCTTCCATTTCATCTACGGAAATATCATACTTGCTCATGTGGTGTGCCTCCTTTATTGATATGAAAAGATGGAATCGAGATCGCCGTCATCCGACGACTACAGGTCTATTGTAGCGTCTAAATGAAGCCTTGTCCAGTATTTCTTGCAATTTTTTTCTTTTTGGACTTTCACTGCTGCTGTTTTTTCATGGCGGCTCATTTTTTATCGCGTTTTTATCGTTTTTCAATAAAAGTATATGATTTTTTCCCATTATCCTGCGCTTTTCAACCGTTTCCCACGACGCATTTTGTCCTGCACGGCAAAAAGGCGAAACAAAATGCAACGCTGTTTTTCTGTATCGGCAAGCCTTTTAGACAACATTCTGTTGATTATTATTGCAAGTTTTATTCTATTGTCCTGCATTTCATCGGGCAAATGATCTTTTTCTGAAATTTGAGTTTTGTCCGTTCGCGTAGTATACTATTTTTGGTATTTATGTACTGAAATGGAAGAATATCCAAAGAAAGGATTTTTACCTATGTCAGATAGAATTCGCCGCATCGGCATCCTCACCAGCGGCGGCGACGCGCCCGGCATGAACGCCGCCATCCGCGCCGCCGTACGCACCTGCGTTCTTCACGACGTTATCCCGGTCGGGATTCACCGGGGCTATAACGGGCTGATTCATTCGGACGTCGTCGAGCTGGACGCCCGCGCCGTCAACGGCATCACGTCCCGCGGCGGCACCATCCTTTATACCGCGCGCAGCGAAGAGTTCAAGACCGATGCCGGGCTGAAAGCCGCGGTTTCCAACTGCAAATACCTCGGCATCGACGGCGTTATCGCCATCGGCGGCGACGGCACGTTCCGCGGCGCGCGCGACCTTGCGAAAAACGGGATCAACACCGTCGGCATCCCCGGCACGATCGACAACGACATCGGCTGTTCGCATTACTCCATCGGCTTCGACACCGCGGCGAACACGGCCATCGAGGCGATCGATAAGCTTGCGGACACCATGCAGTCCCATCAGCGCACGTCCGTGGTCGAGATCATGGGCCGCGAAGCGGGGCACCTCGCCATCTACGTCGGCATCTCCGTCGGCGCGACGGCCATCATCATTCCGGAGCGTCCGTTCGATTTCCAGCGCGATGTCGTCGAGCATATCCGCGAAGGGCAGTACCGCGGCAAACATCATCACCTCATCATCGTCGCCGAGGGCGTCGGCCACACCAACGAGATCGCGCAGCGCATCCGCGACGAACTCGGCCTCGAAACGCGCGTGACCATTATCGGGCACGTGCAGCGCGGAGGCAGCCCGTCCGCGCGCGATCGCGTTATGGCGACGCGCATGGGGCACCGCGCCGTTGAAGAAATCCTTGCGGGCAACTCGAATCTCGTCGTGTGTTATCGCAACTCCCAGATCACGACGCTGCCGATCGACGAAGCGCTCGAAATGACCAAGGACCTCGACGAATACATGTACCGCGTGGCGCAGGAAATCACAATTTAACGCACGCCAGTGCGCCCGGGCTTTTCGTCCGGGCGCTTTTTGCACCCCTTTTCCTTTCCGAATCAGCAGGAGAAAAGACGCATGGTTTACGATCAATACGGCGACTCAAGCGCGCCTGCCCTCATCCTTTTGCACGGCGCGGCGGCGCTGGACACGTTTGCCAATCAATACGAAGTACTGTCCATGCGCTTCCATGTGCTCGTACCGCACCTTCCGGGCGCAGGCAGCGCGGCGGAGGAACCCTATGACCCGCGGCAGACCTGCGACGCCCTGGCGGAATGGATCGCATCGCTCGGCGTCGGAAAGGTCGCGATCATGGGGCATTCCGTCGGCGCGGAACTTGCGTTCCGGCTTGTCTGCGAACACGAAGCGCTCTTTTCCCGCGCGGTGTTTTTGAGCCCGTGGCTGACGGCGAGCGCACGCAGCGCAAAGCTCTATGCCGCCGCGGCGAAGCTGACACACCCTTCCCTCAAGCGGGAAAAGCTTCTGCGCATGCAGGCAAAATACTGGCACCTCAACGCGGAGCAAACGCAAAAGCTCGTCGAATACAGCGCGCGTATCCCGCTCGAAACATACGTCGCCTTTTTTGAAAAGCGCACGCGCCTTTCCGACGAACCGCAGTATACGTCCGTCTCCATCCCGATGCTCGCCATTTGCGCAAAAGGCGACACGCGCGAAACGCAAGCCTCCGTCCGCGCCCTCGGCGAAAACAAAAACTGCCTGACGGTGCGTTTCCCGCTGGGCAGTCACGATTTTGTTTTGCGCTTTGCCGACAAGCTGAACCCAATCCTTCTGGATTATCTGCTTGCGGATGATTAACGCCCGTTTTTTCGCGGCCGGAAAAAGACGACCGCAAACGGAATCACGTTATGCTTCGTCAAAAAGCCGGCCATGGTGTCGAAATGATCTTCTTTCCCCGCAATCGCGTTCAAAAAGCGATAGCGGGGGTTCCCATTCTCTGTTTGAGGTACGTTTTCATCCCGGTAAAACGAAACGAAGTGGAACCCACGTTTGTGCCGGTAATAGATCACGCCCGCGCTCGCCGTCCCCGGCAGGGCGGCTTTTTTATTCCCCGTCACTTTAACGCCGGTCCGGTAGCCGCGGCGCGCGAGATAGAGCCACAGGTGGAACATCTCCGTCCCGAACAGCCCGCGGAAGATCGTCCAGCGGATCAGCTCGTCCGCAATTCCCTGCGCGGTCACGTCCTCCCCCTGCCGCTTTAAAAAGTTAAACGCCGCAATCCAGCCGCAGCCGTTTGCGTTGCTCATGCGCAGGCCGTAGCGGACGTCCGTCAGCTTGCCCTGATTCACGATGTAGCCGTCGGAAGCGTACGGCGTTTTCTGTTTGACTTCCATAAAACCTCAGTATGCCACGCGGTACACGGCGTACTCCGTCCCGATCGTGTCGATCGTTTCAAGGCCGCTTGCGCCGTCGTGCTTTTGCAGATAGCGCAGCAGTACCTGCAAATCGCTTGCGTCGGCTTTTCCGATCAGGAAGACATTTTCCTGCCGGAACATCTCCGCGCTGAACGACCCGATCCCATTCTGCTCGATCTGGAGCGTTTTCCAGCCGGAATACATGCCCGTGTCGCCCCAGTCGATCAGGTTCGTCGGTTTTTCATCCGGATAGGCCTTGAACGCCTCGTAGTTTTTCAGCGAGCGCGGCGCGTAGATATAGGCGTTTTCAATATGCTCCATCGCGTACGTTTCAACGGTGCGCACGTTTGCGTTCAGCCCGGACGGATCGTACGTCCCCAGCCAGAGCCAGCTTTTCGTTACGCTCCAGCCCAGCGCGAACAGCGTCAGCACGATCAGCGCCGAGCGCAAAATCTTTTTTGCCGCATGGCTTTTCCGCGGCGGATTCGCCGCACGGATGCGCAGCGCAAGCGGCGCGCACGCAGCCGCCATCGGGACGGCAATTACCTGGAACGAACGCACGATCAGCCGCTCTTTGACGCAGAGATAGAAGCAGAGCGCAAACGCGCCGAGCGCAACGCCCGCCACGATCAGCGCATCTGCCGCACGTTTTTTTTCGCGGAAAAACCAGACGAGCGACCAGAGCGCCAGCAGGACCGGGAAGACCAGCATATACTCCGCCGGGCCGTTGCCGCGGAAAAACGCTTCGCCGTAAGCAAGCGCGCCGGAAAGCTCCGCCGCCACCGACTGCTCCGTCTCCGTGTGCGCGACGATCGCGTTCATCGCGTCGGCGGTCACGTTCTCGTCCAGAAAACAGAACTGCTCGACCAGATCATAGGTTTCTTCGTCCCAGCCGATCGAGGCAAAAAACGCCGGGTCCTCTTCGTAGGTCACGTGCGGAAAGTCCATATACTGCCCGCGCGCATCCTCGAAAGCCGCATACTCCGGCGGATTCAGGTTCGTATAGGCCCAGCCGTTGAGAAGGACCAGCGCGAGAAACAGCGCCCCGCCCGTCAGCGCGTATCCGCCCAAACGAAGCAGCGCGCCTTTTTTTTGCGGTTTTTCCAAATAGGCCGCGTCGTTAAGCGCATGGTACGCGACCGCAGCCGCCCAGAAACAGGCCAGCGAATACCCGGTGGAATTTCGGAACAGGAAGCAAAGCGCCATCAGCGCGAGGCTGGAAACAAAAACGTTCCGCATGCGCCTTGGTTCGACGGTATACCGCGTGTCCGCCGAAAGCAGGCGCACCACGCCCGCCGTTCCGAGCAGGCAGGCCGTAAGCGTGAACGAAAGGCGCGCCACCGCATAGACGAACACCGCCGCATAAAGCGTCAGGTTCACTCCGAACGAAAGCAAAGGCCGTTTGCCCGCCTCCATAACGGAAAAAAAGACGATCCAGATCGATGCGCCGACCGCCAGCAACTGGAGCACCGGCCACCACGGCACGCCCGGCAGGAGCGAATACAAAAAGCTCGCGAAATACCCCAGCGGCAGGCTGATGAAGCCGTGCACAGGATATGGGTTGCCCGTGTAATAGCCCGCGAGCGTATACATGATGCTCGTGTCGTCGTTGGTCAAAAACGTGATGGGGAACAGCGCCGCCGTCAGTCCGATCAGCGCCAGCGTCAGGACTGCGCTCGCCAGCATCCTGCCGGATTTCGTTTCGCATGCATGCGCGAATATTCCGTTTTTACCGCGGTTTATGCTCATTGCTCCGCCTCGAATGTAAACTGGATCACGACGATGTCGTCGACGATCGTCGAAATGATTTCATACCCCGTCGCGCCGCAGTCTTCCATCATATAATCGGTAAACATCCCGACGTAACTGCCGTTCCGGTCGCCGATGTAATAAACGTTGCCCCGCCGGAACAGATCGTCTGCAAACGTACCGTCCAGGCCATTGACGGCGAGCTGCGCTTCCCGCGCCGCGGTGTTCATGTCGCAGCCGCCCCAGTCGATCAGATTCGTCGGCTTCGCGTCCGGGTAAACGCTGAGCGCGTCTACGTTGTTTGCGGCATAGACGTCCCGGACGTACACGTTTTCCGGATGGTCGAGCGCATAGTCGACGACCGCCCGCGCGCTGTCCAGCATGTCGTCCGACTCATAGCTCATCACCGTGCGGAACATTTTGTAGCCGCAGCCGAGCGAAACGATTATCGCAACGCCGACGAGCAGGCCGCGGGCGATTCGCGGCGCCGGCCTCCCTTTCGCCTCTCCGTCCCGCCGATGCAACGCGAACGCGGCCAGCCAGATCGCGGAAGCCGCGGGGATGCAAACCGACATCCACACGCGTAGATTCATCCTTCCCGCATAGCAAAGGTACGCCATCAGCACGCACGCGCCCAGCAGGAACGCACTCGCCGCGCCAAACGCCAGCGTGCGCTTCCGGTTGAAAAGAAACAACGCCAGGGCGGCCAGCCAGCTTGCGCCGACGATCCCGCCGATCAAAACCGCCGTCGGATACTTTGCCAAAAACGTTTTTAGAACGCCCCAGCCGTTTGAAACGCGCTCGAAAAAGCCCATTTGCGCGTACGCGGAGCCCTGCACAACGGTGTTGAACGCGTCGGTCGTCACGCGTTCGTCCATGTAAAACCAACTGGAAACCAGCGAATAGAGCGCTTTGTCCCATCCGACGGATTCATACAGCTCCGGATTTTCGTCGTAACTGTCGTGCGGATAGTCCATAAACGACGCGCGCGCCTCGTCGTACGCGACGAATCCCTCCGGATTCTGCACGCTCCGCCCGATTGCGTTCACGCCAGCCAGAACGACGACCGCGGCGACCGCGGCGACCAGAAATTGAAGCATGCGCTTCTTCGCACTGCGTTCGCCGCGTTTTGCGGCTTCCACAGCGCGGTAGACGAGCGCGCCGAGAACGAAACAGGCCGCCGCAATCCCGGACGAATTTCGCACCAGCAAACTGCCCGCCAGCAAAACAACGGCCAGCGACAGGTATCTCCGCTGCGTCTTCCGGGGGTCGCTTTCGTCCGCCGCAAGCACCAGCGCCGCCGCGCCCGCGCCGATCACGGCGGAGGACAGCGTGAACGTCACCAGCACGATTCCGTAAAAGTACAGTCCCGCGCCGAACGCGACGATCAGCGCCAGCACGAGCGGCAAGGGTACGTCGTTGCGACAGCCGGTTTTCAAAAGCGACGCAAACACGGCCGCCATGCCGAGAAAAACGGCGAACAGCTGAACAAGCAGCCACCAGGGCAGCCGCGGGAAGACAGTATACAGCCCGCTGACGAGCGCCGCCATGACGCAGTTGATAAACGGGTGCGAAAACGACGGCGTTCCGCTGCGGTATCCCGCCAGCGCCCAGGCCACATTGAGGTCGTCGTTGTCAAAAAACGTGATCGTCCGCGTCGCCGCCGCAAACGCAATCAGCGCCAGCGCCGCAAAAACCGCAAAGCACCAGCGGAACCGTTCGCTGCCGTATCCTTTTTTGATCAGCGCGCCAAGTTTTTTCATACCAGCTTCTCCTTACGACTACAGCGAGAAAATCACGATGCCGCAGAGGATCACGCAGAGCCCGGCCAGTTTTTTCCTGTTCGGCTTTTCTTTCATAATTAAATATGCAAAAACCGTGACAAAGATATAGGACGACGAATTCCAGACCGGCATCAGCGAAAGCGGCAGCACACGCAGCGCAATCACCGAGCACAGCGACGACAGGAAAAAGATGAAGTATGCAAAGACCACCGGAAAATTCAGGTATTGCTTCAGCACGGTGTCGTACTGTTTCATCGCCGCTTTTTTCAGGATGATCTGGCTCAGCGCCGCAATCAGCACGCCGAAGACCATGATTGCAAAATTGAAAGCAAATCCGTCAAGCATCGCTCGTCACCACCAAATAGATTCCGCCGAAGATGACCAGCACCCCGACCAGCATGTTCCACGTGATCGTTTCGTGAAAGATCGCCGCGCCGAAAATCATGCTCCAGAACATCGCGGTCGCGCGGTTGGCGTAGACGGTGACCAGCGGCATCCGCTTTAAAAACTGCTGCCAGCAAAGCGCGTATACGCCGAGCAGCACGATGCTCGCGCCGTAGAGAAAAATCCACGGCCAGCTCAAAATCGCATGCTGCGCGGCAAATTTCGTTAAAAGCGTGCTGCATGCAAACAGCAAAACCGCCATCTGCAACAGCAGGATCAGCCGGAAGCCCGCGCGTTTTTCCGGCGCGGACTGCGTTTCGTTTTCAAGGCTCATGCGTCGTCCTCCGTCCGGATCGCCGGCAGCTTCCCGTAATACACGTCCCGCACGACGTACTGCGGCGAACGGTTGATGCTGATATAGATGCGCCCGACATACTCGCCGACCAGGCCCAGCATCAGCATCAGGACGCCGCCGACGACGAGGATGACCGCCATCAGCGAAGAATAACCGGCCATGATCTGGGCGGGGTTCACGATCTTTCGGATGACGATGACAAGCCCCCACACAAACCCGGCGATCGCCGTGAAAAAGCCGAACACGGTCGCGATTCGCAGCGGCTTGACCGAAAACGCGGTAAAGCCGTTCATCCACAGCGCGACGAGCTTTTTAAGGGTGTAGGTCGTCCCGCCGCACAGGCGGTCGCGCTCTTCCATGGGGATGTTGACAATCCGCCGCGTCGTGCGCAGCAACAATCCCGTCAGGTACGGATACGGGTTTTCATAGCGCATGATTTCGTCGACGACGTACCGCCGCATGGCTAGAAAATTGTTGAAGCGCACGTCCTTCGGCTTTTCGAGGACGATACGCGTCATCCGCTCGTTGAGCTTACTGCCGAGTCCTTTGAAAAAGCCCTGCTTCTTCACCGGGTAGTCGGCGACGGCAACGTCGTAATCCGTTTCGCCCGTCACGGGCCCGAGCAGGTCGAACACGCGGTCCATCGGGCACTGTCCGTCGTCGTCCAGCACGACGACGATATCGCCCCTGCTCAGGCGGAATCCCGCCATCAGCGCGGGGATACGTCCCATGTTTTTGGCCAGATTGACCGCCGTAACATGCTCGTTTTCGTCCGCGGCGTCGCGCAGGACGCTCCAGACGTCGTCCGGCGAACAGTCGTTCACCAGAAGCAGTTCGTAATCGTATGTTTCGTTCCCTTCGAACGTGGCCGCGATTTCGTCGACGACCGTCCGCACGGTATGTTCGCTGCGGTAGCACGCAATCACGAGACTTACCAAAGTCTTTTTCATGCTCTCCATCCCCAGATGTAATACGGCGCTTCGTCGCCGGTGTTCAAAATCAGGTCGAGGATCGACACGGCGTAATCGCCCGCGCCGAACTGCTGCGGATAGTCGGGATAACCGGAATAATCCTTCCAGGTCAGCTCGATGCCGGCTTTTTCATAATCCTCCGCCCTGATATAATCCTTTGCCGCCGGGCCGGAAACATAGGTCGTCGCGCCCGCGGACTGCAGCATGGTCAAAAGCTTTTCGTGCTTGACGCCGCGAAAGTCGAAGTCCCGGCTGTCGGCAAATTTTGTTGCGATCCCCAGGTGCTCCCGCGAAACGGTCTCGATGAGATACCGGTCGAGCTCATAGAGGTATTCCCACTTCTTTCCGAGGTAAACGTGCTCCAAAAACGGTTCGAATTTTTCAAAAAACGGCGCTTTTCGGTAAGAAGCTTTCAGCATGTCAAAGTGCTTTTTCTGCCAGGACGGGTCCTTCATCTTCACGTCGAGGATCAGCCGGTGCTCGTCCGTGCCGACCGGGATCGAGAGCCACTTGGTGCCGCCCTCGGTGACGATTTTGTTGCGGTTACGCCAGTCGTTCTTTGTATACTGCAAATCGTCGTGAAAGATGAAAAGCTCCACGTCGTGGATGATGTCAAAATACCCGCGCCAGGGGATATAGTTGGACTGCAAAACAGCAACCTTCATAATTATCTGCGCGATCCTCTCGTCTTGAACTTGGCTCGCCTTTTTTCAATCAAAGGGCGATAAAAGGATTTTACTTTGCTTTCCTTCAAAAGAAAAGCAGCGTAAGAACGCTGTTTCCATCAACGTCTGGTTTATTATATCGGATTCCCCCTGCAATTTCAATTTCGCAATCCGCCGCCGCACATGCGCAATATAAAAACGCAGCATGGGTCACTGCGTTTTTAGTATAAAGTAAAATCCCTTTCGCTTGTTTTGCTCAAAGCAAAGGCGGCTCAGGCAAAGATCTTCGGTTTGTCTTCCGGCTTGATGAAATGATAGCTCTTATAGAGCCGCTGCTCCCATTCGCTGCGGTAGTCGGCAAACAGCACGTCGAGGTCGGTGTACTTCGGCGTCCAGCCCATGTCCCGCTTGATCTTTTCGATGCTGTAGGAATATCCGCGCCGGAGGCTCGGCTTGTCCGGCCGCAGGACGATCCTGCTCACGCCCTTGTCCGTCGCGAACGCCTTGGCAACCGCCGTTGCGTCCTCAAGCTGGCTGTGCGCAACGCCGCTTGCAACGTTATAAACGCCCTTCGTGCCCTCCGGCGCGTCGATCGAAGCCTCGAGCGCGCCGAGCACGTCCTTGATGTAGATGTGGTCGCGCTTGATGTTCGTGTCTCCCCAGACCTCGATGGGCTTGCCCTCCAGTGCGCGATCGATGAACACCTCGATGGCCGTGCGCGTATAGCTGCCGTCCTTTTCGAGGAATCCCATCAGCGCGCCGAACCCGTGCACACCCGTAAAGCGCAGCACGATGCAGTCCATATCGAAATCCTTGCTGTACCACTGGAGGAAATTCTCCGCGGCGATCTTGCTGATGATATAGGGCGAATGCGGCCCGATAAAGCAGGGCAGGTCTTCTTCCGTGATCGGCGTGTCGCGCGTGATATCCCAGTATACCTTGTGCGAACTCGCCATGACGTAACGCTTGACGCCGTTTTTCCGCGCGAACTCCAGCAACTTGTAGTTACCCGTCATGTTTACGTCGAAAAACGCTTCCAGCGGAGCTTCGTGTTCCGGCAGGCAGACGGCGAGGTTGACGACCGCCTCGATGTTTTCGGTCGGCAGTTTGTCGTAATCCGCGTCGTTGAGCAGATCGAACTCCATAAACGGAACGCCCTGTTCCTTCAGAAAAGCCGCAGCCTTCGGGTTGCGCCCGAGCGCGAGCACGTCCCGTCCCTTTTTGGTCAGTTCCACAGAAAGATATTTTCCGATGTAACCCGTTGCGCCGGCAATGATGATCATCTGCTGGTCCGCTCCTTTTTCTTTTTTCGTTTTGAATGCATGTGCGTCTGCTGTCGTTTTCAACATAGCATCCCGCCATTTGCGTGTCAAGCGGGCGATTGTTCAGACCGCCTGGCGCTGCTTTTCCTGCGCTTCCTCGATGGCGCGCACAAGCTGGTCCGCGCAGGAGGTGTCCTTGTGTCCGCAGGTCGTGCCCTTAAGCAGCTCGATCACCTGCCCGACCTCCATGCCTTCCACAAGCTTGCCGATCGCTTTCAGGCTGCCGTTGCAGCCGCCGCAAAACACCACGTTCCTCAGTTTTCCGTCTTCAATCTCAAATTCGATCTGCCGCGAGCAAACGCCTTTCGGAATATAACGGTACTTCAATGCTGTCGGTTTCTTACTCATCTGGTTGTTTGTCCGTATCCTTTCGGTTCTTAATCATATCGCCGTCGTCCTTTTGGGGGATCTCCTCCACCCGGACGGAAACCATCGGTTCGCGCAATTCGTCCCCGCGCGGCTTCAGTATCCGCCGGGAGAGGGGCTTTTCCACGAGGTAGGTCGTCAGGATCGCCGCTGAAAACGCCGCAAGCATGATCAGCGCCGTATATTTCCACTGCCAGACGCGATCGCCCGTCATGTTCGGCGGGGTGTCGCCGCTCCAGTATGGAATCCGCCATTCCTTGAATCTTACGGCGATCCACTGGTGCCAGATATACAGGTTATACGAAATCGCGGCGAGGAACCGCATGACCGCGTTGGAAAACAGCGCACGCACGCCCCGGAACGTCAGCGCCGACGACATGACGATCAGCGAAAACACGAGCGACAGCCGAAAACGGTACTCCGCCTGCCAGAGGGTCACGGGATCGACGCTCAGCACGGCCTTCAGCATCCGCACCAGCAGCCAGATCCCGGCGACCAGCCCGCAGAGCGCGAGCGCGGACATCCCGACGTTGCGCTTAACGTGCCGCGAAAGCAGCACGAACAGGTACGAAAACGCCATGCCGTTGGCGAACACCCCGAAAAACGCGGGCAACTGGTTGACCGTCGTGCGGATCGAATCCGGGTTTTTCAGCGCGTACCCGCGCAGGTACAGCAGCGAAATCGCGACCATGCCGAGGTATGTCCAGACCGGTTTTTTCGTAAACCACCGCGCCAGCAGCGGGAAAAACAGATAAAACTGCATCTCGACCGCGGCCGTCCAGAGAACGCCGTTGAGCTTCGTTCCGATCAGAACGCCCGGAAAAAACGTCTGCGTAAACGTCAGCGTCGGAATCAGATCGTCAAGGCAGTCCTGAACGGAGCGGTACGCTCCGGACGGGATCGATACGGCAAACAGAATCACCAATACGCTGAAATAGTAACTCGGCACGATGCGCGCAATCCGTTTTTTGAAAAACAGGCGCGTCTGCGGGAGTTCCGCGCCGTCCAGCGCGGCCCGCGCATACGGCAAAAACAGGCAAAACGCGGACAGAAACAGCATCAGGTCGACGAACAGGAACCCGGAGCGCGGCAAAAATTCCAGGTTGATCGTCGTCGGCAGCCCGAGCGCCTTTAAAAACGGAAGCTTGAGATACGGCATGATCCAGTCCTGCTGCCAGAAGTGGAACCACAGCACCCCGAGCACCGCCAGCGCGCGGATACCGTCGAGAACGCCGATATGCCTGGCGTCGATCGTATTCCTGTCCGTATTTGCGGAATCCATTTTCGGTGCGGAAAGCCCCGCCGTTTCGGGCGCCATTTTTTCCATGGAGCTATGATACCACAAAGCCGCCCGCTTGTGAATGGCGAGGGCGCCCCCGCAAAAAAGCCCGCGCAATCTGCCGGCGAGCGCAATTTGTGCTGCGATAATGCCTGCGTTCTTCTTCGTAGCCTCTTTTCGTGCCGGCGATTCCGTATTATAATAAGCGGGTGGATCTGTGCCTTGATCAGACGCATTTTCGTCGCATTCACATCGACAGGGAGGATTTAACATCATATGAGCGTAACCGAAACCATATTTGGAAAATTGCCGAGCGGCGAAGACGTCCTTTGTTATACGATCACCAACAAATCCGGCGCGTCCGCTTCCGTCGTCACCTATGGCGCGACCCTGCGGAGCCTAATCGTGCCAAACCGAAAGGGCGAGCTCACCGACGTCGTGCTCGGCTACGATACGCTCGAAGAATACCGCGAAAACAAAATGTATCTCGGCGCTACGATCGGGCGCGTCGGCAATCGCATCGAAAAGGCGCGCTTCACCCTCAACGGCAAGGAATACGGACTTTTTGCCAACGACGGCGCGCAGTGCGTGCACGGCGGCAAAATCGGCTTCGACAAAAAAAATTGGTCGGCAAAGGCGGGGGACGATTCCGTCGCGTTCACGCTCCTCAGTCCCGACGGGGACGAGGGCTTCCCCGGCAGCCTCACCGTAACGGTGATCTATACGCTGACGGACGACAACGCGCTTTCCATCCACTATTTCGCCGTTTCCGATCAGGACACGATCGTAAGCCTCACGAACCATTCCTATTTCAACCTTGCCGGTCAGGGCTCCGGTTCCGTTCTCGATCAAACGCTGATGATCGACGCGGACAGCTTCACCCGGATCGGGCCCGATATCGTCCCGACCGGGGAGATCGTCCCGGTCGCGGGAACCGCGCTCGATTTCAGGAAGGCAAAACCGATCGGGCAGGATATCGGCGCGGCCGAAGAAAGCATGGACGCGGCGCGGGGTTACGACCACAACTTCGTGCTCAACCACAAAAAAGGCGGCATGGAATCCGTCGCAAAAGCCGCGGACCCCAAAGGCGGCATCGTGATGGAAACCTATACCGACCAGCCCGGCATACAACTCTTTACGGCGTATGATTTTACCGGCATGCGCGGGAAAAACGGAGTCGAATATGGATTCCGCCCGTCTTTCTGCCTGGAAACGCAGCACTTTGCAAACGCAATGGAGCATCCGGATTTCCCGAGCATCGTCCTGCACGCGGGCGAGGTGCTCGATTCCGAAACGATCTACCGTTTTAAAACGGCCAGATAGCGCGCGGGCATAGTAAAAGCGCTTCCGTCTTTTGGCTAAGACGGAAGCGCTTTTTATACCGTTTCGTTCAAACGATCTGGAAAAGAAAGAATTTCAGATAATCCGTCTCGGGCACGTTCATCAGCGTCGGATGATCGGGCGCCTGTCTCCTCGCCTCGATCAGCTTCAGCGAGACGTTCGCGTCCCGCGCCGCCGAAAGCAGCATCTTCACAAACAGCTCGCCGTCCATAAAGTGCGAGCAGGAGCAGGTCGCGAGATATCCGCCGCGCGGCAGCAGCTTCATGGCGTTGTAGTTGATCGTCTTATACCCGCGCTCCGCGCCGCGTATCGTTTTCCGGCTCTTGGTAAACGCGGGCGGGTCGAGGACGATCATATCGTAGGCCGCGTGCTCCTCAATCAGCTTCGGCAACAGGTCGAACACGTCCGCCGTCAGAAAATCAATGTCCCCCTCCATGCCGTTCCGCGCCGCATTCGCTTTCGCAAGGCCGATTGCCGCTTCGGACACGTCCACGGCCGTGACGTGCGCCGCGCCGCCCTTCAGCGCGTTGAGCGCAAACGATCCGGTGTGCGTAAAGCAGTCCAGCACGCGTTTGCCGCGGGCAATCTTCGCCGCGGCGAGGCGGTTGTACTTCTGGTCGAGGAAGAACCCCGTCTTCTGCCCGTTTTCGACGTCGACTTCATAGCGGATGCCGTTCTCCATGATTTCGATCACCGGGTCCGGCGGTTCCGGCAAAAATTCGGCCCGATACCAGCCTTTCTCAAGCGACAATCCTTCCAGCGCCCGGATGGAGACCTCGTTTCGCTCAAAAATTCCCTTTACGTCGGCGCCGTCTTCCTTTAGAAGCTCTGTCAGCAGCCGGTACAGCAGGTCTTTTCTCTGATCCATGCCGACCGAAAGCACCTGCGTGACCAGAACGTCGCCATAGCGGTCGACGGTCAGCCCCGGCAGCCCGTCCGCCTCGCCGAAGATCAGCCGGCAGCAGCCGTAGTCTTCGCCCATGACCGTTTTTCGATAGTCCAGCGCATAGCGCAGCCTGCGCAAAAAGAATGCTTCGTCAAACCGCTCGTTGGCGTTGTTTGAAAGCAGCCGGATGCGAATTTTGCTTTTCTTGCTTAAAACGCCCGTCCCAAGATATGATCCCTTTTCGCTGAACGCGTCGACAAACGCGCCGTTATCGACCGCGTCGAGGTCGCCCGTCACCTCCGCGTCGTAAATCCACGGATGCCCGCGGCGCACGGAAGCCTCCGCTTTTTTCGATATGACGGCATGCGGAAACGCGCGCTCCTGCTTCATGCTTTTCTCCGTTCGATACCGCTGGTTTTCGCGCGGTTTCACGCGTCTGCGGCAAGTCCGCGCTCATGGTAACACGTCGTTTCGGCTTTGTCAAAACGCGCCTGTGCAGGCCGGCGTCGCATACTGCCGCGGCGTTTGTTTCCTCTTTCGTGTGTGAACCCATGCGGCGCCTCGTCCGGTTCCTTGGGGCTGCCCGACGAAAA
>CAYUUB010000012.1:0-16556 GCA_964447725.1 uncultured Oscillospiraceae bacterium | reverse complement strand
TTGTCGATGGTGATGCGCTCGCCGACGACGTCCTGCCTGCCGAAGAGCTCGTCCGCCGTGTCGTAGGAAAGCACGGCGACATAGGAGCTGTTGTCTACGTCCGTCGTCTTTAAAAACCGTCCGTATTGCAGCGCGAGGCCCTGAATATCGTAGTATGCGCTCGTCGTTCCGTACACGGTTGCGGAAACGTCGGAATAGCCCTGCTTGGCCGTGGCGGTCATGCTGCCGGTGGGCGCGGCCTGAAGCACCGCGTCGTCCTGCATGAGCTCATTCAGGTCCTCAAGACGGATCGGGGAACCCTTGTCATCACGGATGCTGACGGTGATCATGTCGTTTCCGAGCGCGTTGATCTCGTCCGTAACGGCGCCCGTCGCGCCGTTGACGAGGGATACGAGCACAACCAGCGCCACAACGCCGATGATGATGCCGAGCATGGTCAAAAACGACCGCAGTTTATTGGACGTGATCGCCTCCCATGCCATTCTGATCGACTGAAGGATCATGATTCCACCTCCGATACGCGGCCGTCCATAATGCGGATGCGCCGCTGCGTGCGGCGCGCGATATCCTCGTTGTGCGTGATGAGCACGATGGTATCGCCCGCTTCGTGCAGCTCGGTAAACAGCGACATGATGTCCTCGCCGGTTTTGGAGTCGAGATTGCCGGTCGGTTCGTCGGCCAGCAGGATTGCGGGGCTGGTCGCCAGCGCCCGCGCGATTGCGACGCGCTGCTGCTGCCCGCCGGAAAGCTCGGTCGGTTTATGCCCGCTGCGGTCGGCAAGGCCGACGCGCTCCAGCGCGGCAAGCGCTTTTTCTTTGCGGTCGGCAAGGCGTACCCGCTGGTAGATCAGCGGGAGTTCCACGTTGCCAAGCGCCGTCATGCGCGAAAGCAGGTTAAAATTCTGGAACACGAACCCGATTTCGCGATTGCGGATGTGCGCAAGCTCCTCCTCGCTGTACTGTTCGATGGACTGGCCGTCGAGGATATATTCGCCGCCGTCGGCAACGTCCAGACAGCCCATGATGTTCATGAGCGTGCTCTTTCCGCTGCCGGAAGGGCCGATGATGCTTACAAACTCGCCTTTGCGGATTGTCAGGCTCGCGCCGTCCAGCGCGCGGACTTCCTCTCCGCCGACATGATAGATTTTTGTGATATCCCGCATGGAGATGATCGGTTTTTCAACCGCCATGATCAGTTACCTCCATTGGAAAGTCCGCTGTGCTCCTCGATCGCAGCAGCCCGGCGTTCCGAAAAGCTCATGCTTGCAAGCGCTTCCGTAAGCGAGCCGTCCGCATACTGCAAAACGTCGCCCTCCTGAAGGCCGCCCGTCACTTCGGCATACGTGCCGTCCGAAAGGCCGGTCGTGATATCGACGCGGCCTGCTTCGCCGTCTTCCGGCACGACGTATACGTACACGCCGGTGGAATCTTCATAGATCGCGTCGATCGGGATTAGCAGGACGTTTTCCGCCGAATCGGCGAGGATGACGGCGCTGCCGCTCATGCCCTCGTAAAGACGGGCGTCGTAATCCAGCGTGATTTCGACCGGATATGTCGTGATGCTGCCGGACGTACTGCCGATTTTTGAAATATGCGTCACCGTTGCGTCAAACGTTTCGGACGGGAACGCGTCCAGCGTGACGGAAACGCTCTGTCCGAGGCTTACGGAATTGATGTCCAGCTCATCGACGTCGACGTCCATTTTCACGGAACCGCCGGTGAGCAGGGTCAGGGCGGGAGCCGTGCCGGAATCGTCGCCGGCCGCGGTTTTCGTGTCGGCCGAAATGGAGATTTCGCTGACGACGCCGTCCGCCAGCGCAATCAGGCGCGGGTCGGCAATGTAAGACAACACGCTCTGATACAGGGCGGCCTTTTCCGTCCTGTCCGCGAGAGATTGCTGATAGCTGGCGGTCAGGGGTTCGTTATCCAGCGTGAAAAGCTTGCTGTTTGCGTACACCAGATCGTTTTCACTGAAGCGGACGTTGTCGATCGTTCCGCCGGCGGCATACACGGCCACGGGCGCATGGATATCGAGCAGGCCTTCGCCAACGAGCGTATCGTCCGCATATACCTGCGCGCTTTGGCGGTATGGCGTACCGTCGTCGCTCAGCGTGACGACGTATCCGCTTGCGGTCTTCTGCGCGATCGTACCGTCGGCGGAACCGTCCGTCCAGACGACGGTGACGCCGGAGTAAAGGGAAAGCGCTGCGTCGGTTTCGATCGTTACCTGCATCCGCTCGTCCGAAGAGATCAGCGCCAGCGCGCCATATTGTGCGATTGCGCCCAGAACATCGTCGCCTTCTGCGACGGGCAGGTATTTAATGCGCCCGCGGACCGGAGAATAAACGCTGCCGGTCGTGCTGCGGCTTTTGATCTGCCGATCGAGCGTGCTCAGCTCGCTTGCCAGCGCCGCCGCACGCTCGGACAGGGAAGCGAGGTCCAGCGTGGCGAGCACGTCGCCCGCCGCTACCGTGTCGCCCGTTTCGACGAGCACGGACGCAACCGTGATATCGTCGGGCAACTCGACGTCAAGACTGTCCAAAGAGGCGAGTTTGCCACTGCCGGTAATGGTCGTTTCCACGTCGCCGCGTGTAACGGTGTAGTTCGCGTAAAGCACCAGATTGCGGCTTGCCGCGACCGACCGCAGCGCCAGCGCCGCCAGAACGACGACGACGAGAACCACCGCGACGATCCAGACCCACGCTTTCTTTTTTTTCGTTTTCTTATCCATATAAGACGGCCTCCTAATTTTCTGCGGCACTTATCATACCCGCAGAATATAAACTGAAAAGAAACTGCGGGTGAACACTCCGCTGCAAGTTGTCGATTTTACAATATGGCCGCAAAGACGGTGCTCGGCTATAAACAGCCCGCGGCGGGACGGTCCTGCCGCCGACGCATCAATCCTTTTTTTGAGCCCCGGAAGCGGGAAGTACAACCGTAAACTCCGCGCCTGAATTTTCCTGGCTTCGGCATTCCAGCCTGCCGCCGTGCAGTTCGACGATGCGCAACGCAACCGAAAGACCGAGCCCGTTGCCACTGGCGGATCTCGACGGGTCGCCCTGGTAAAACTTGTCGTATATACGGCCGAGTTTGTCTTCGCCGATACCGCAGCCGTCGTCGCGGACGACAAAGTGAACGTTACCGTCCCTTCGAAACAAGCGGATATCGATGCTTCCGCCCGGCTGCGTGAATTTTACGGCGTTATCGATCAGGTTCAGCCATACCTGACTGAGCAAATCCTCGTTGCCGGAAAAGGGAATTTCCTCCAACTCAACCGAGAGGTCGAGCCGCTTGGATTCCCATTTGCTTTCAAAGAGCAGGATGCAGCGGCGAATCTGCTCCGTCAGGTCGAACGTCCGTTTGTCGGACAGGATCACCTGCTTTTCCACCTTGGAGAGGTTGAGCACGTTCGTTGCGAGGGATGCGAGCCTGCCGGACTCCGCAATGATGATATCGAGGTATTCGGCGCGCTGTTCACCCGAAAGGTCGTCGTGCTTCAGTTCCTCGGCAAACCCCTTGATGGAAACGATCGGCGTTTTGAACTCGTGAGAAAAGCTGTTGACGAAATCCGTCCGAAGCACTTCGATGCCGCCGAGCTCTTCCGCCATGCGATTGAAGCTGCTTGCGAGCTCCTGAAACGGCCGGGGACCGGGCAGTGTCAGACGAACGGAAAAATCCCCGCCGGCGAGCCGATTGATCGCGTCGATCATGCGCCGCACCGGCTTAAGGGGAAAATGGCTGACGACAAACGATACGATCGTGCCGACGGCGATGCTGATCAACAGCATAATTACGATCGGAACGGCGGGGGCGCGCCGGGCGATGCTCATGAAGCCGATTGTGCCTGTCTGGAGCAATATAAGGCTGATTCCCATAACGATCGCCGCTGTAATCAGCAGGATGAAAAACACGATCGCCGTAAACAGCAGGGGTAAGGCAAAGCGCCCGCGCGGGCGCCGGCGAAGCGGTTTCATTCGTGCTTCACCGCCTTGTAGCCGAGCCCACGCACGGATACGAGCTCGAATTCCGGATAACCTTCGAAGCGTCGCCTGAGACGGTTGATATGAACGTTGACGGTCGTATCGCCGCTTTCGGATTCCATTCCCCAGATCTCGTCCATGAGCTGTATCCGCGTAAAGATTCTATCCGGATAGGACAACAGCTTGTAGAGCAGATAGAACTCTTTTTGCGGAAGCGTTTGCTTGTCGCTGCCCCGCGTCACGCTCAGCGCGTCATAGTCGAGTACGACGCTGCCGACGACAAGCTTCCGTTCGCTGACGATCTGCGAACGGCGCAGCAGGGCCTTGATCCGCAGCAGCATTTCTTCGGTGTCAACGGGTTTGGTCATATAGTCGTCCGTCCCGACTAAAAATCCCTTCTTTTTGTCGGCGGGGAGTTGCTTTGCGGTGACCATGAGAATGGGAATCATGGAACCCGCCTGCCGAAGCTCGCTTGCGAACGCATAACCGTCCATACCGGGCATCATGATGTCCAGCACGATCAGGTCGATATGCCGCGTATCGAGAAGCGAAAGCGCGTCTTTTCCGTTTTCCGCGGCGGAAACGGTGTATTCCGCACGCTCCAGCACGGTTTGCAGGAGCTTTCGCGCGTTGAAGTCGTCCTCAACAACTAAAATATGGAACATGGCCCTTTCCTCACTTTTGCCGTTTTATAGGGAGCGCTTGCACCGCCTGATAGCAGTTTAAGCGAGAAAAATAAACCGAAAAGAAACCGGCGGGCAGAAGCGGACGAAAGGCTTCAGCCCTGCAGGCCGTTTGCCTGCCGTTCCATGTTTTCCACGACGATATCGTAGATTTCGCCGAGCGAAGCACAGTACGCCAGCACTTCCCATGGTTTGTTCGTATGGAAATGGATTTTGACCAGCTCTTCGTCGCCGACGGCGAGCAGGCTGTCGCCTTCGAGATTCTCCGTGATGTAATCGTTGATTTCATCCTCGGAAAGATTTTCGCCTTCCAGCAGCAGCTGCGTGTCGAACTTGTATTCCAGCATGGTGTTCTCCTTTTTCAAGAAACGCTAAGTTCAGGCGTTCTTTTTTCGACAGCATAGCATTTCGCCGACGGGAGCGCAAGCATAACGGCGGACGCGGCCCCCGGGGCCGGTCAGTCCGGCGACCAGCCTTTGCCGAGCGTAAAGCGAAAGCCGAAGCCGACCTTGCGCTTTTTTACGCCGCCTGGAACGGAAAGCATGCCGCTTTCCGCCAGCTTTCGCACGCGGGACCTGGAAACGCCGAGCTTTTCGGCGATGACGGCGCCGGTGGGGAGATCCAGGGCGTATTCGGAAACAAGCGCAACCTCCGCCGCTTCGCCCGGCGGGACGGCGGAGCCGTCGATGCGCAAAACGGCGGAGCCAAAGTCGATCGAAACGCTGTTACGAAGCAGCGTCGCCCGGTCGAAGGCGACCCGCCGCACAAGAAGCATATCGTTTTGCATGAGCGCCGCGTACTCCGTTTTGTTCAGATAAGCGCGATCGACGCGGTCGTATACGCGCATATTCCAGGAGGATTTACAGTTTATACAACGGAAGATCAACCAGACGTCCAGCTTGCTCCCGTTTGCGTTTACGCGGAAGCGGCCGCTGTTTTCATACCGTTCGCAGCCGCAGTGCGGGCATTTTTTAATGATCTGCGGCAGGTTTTCGACGCAAACCATCCATTGTATCGTATGCATAAAACCTCTTCCATAGTCGCTTGGCCGCGCATGGAGCAGGCATTGCAAGAGGGAAGATTACGGGTGTTGCCGCGCAAGAAAAAAGCCTGCAGAAGATATCCTTTTGCAGGTGCATAACGCTCCCGTACCGATACCGCCTGATTCCGGAACGCGACAAAAGTTACCAAAACATGGTTTTGGCTTCAAGTCGCCTGTTCAATTGGAATCAGTTGTTTTCCGGCATACGGTACATCCTTGTTTTTTTGTTATCGGTATAGTGATGAAAAGCGCGTTAGTCGGCCGAGCCGGATTCCGGCGTCAGCAGTTTGATGCCGCGGCGCGAGATGACGTTCCGGTAGGAATCCGGGAGCGGCTGATCGGTCACGACCGCGTACAAGTCCTCGAAATTGCAGAAGGTCAGCAGCGCGTCGTGGCCGAATTTCGTATGGTCGGCCATCAGCACAAGGTTTTTGTTTTGCCTTGCAACGGCTTTCTTGACTTCAACCTCGAAATAGGTCGTATTGGTCAGCCCGCGCTCCAGCGTAACGCCCGTCGAAGCAAGAAAAACGAGATTGATCGCCATCTTCGAAAGTTCGTCCAGCGTGTTTGCGCCGACAAAGGACGACGTGACCCAGTTATACATACCACCGAGCGCAATCACATGCAGAGAAGGATATTTCGCCGCCTCGTACAGCGCCATAAGGCTGTGCGTGATGACCGTTACGTTATGCTTCTCGAAAAGATACGGCAGGATGCGCATGGTCGTTGAACCGGAGTCCAGAAAGATGCTCATATCGTCCTGAACGAGCGTGGCGGCAAGTTGTCCGATCGCCTGCTTGGCCTGATCGTTGCACATCGAGCGCTCCGAAATCGGGATTACGGGCGGCGCCGGCGGCCGGTTGCCGGCGGACACGCCGCCATACACCTTTTTCAGGCGTCCGCGCTGGACCAGGTCCGCAATGTCGCGGCGGACGGTGTTTGTGGAAATGCCGAAGTGCCGGCATAATTCTTCCAAGGAAGCCGATCCCCGTTCCAGCACGTATTGTTCCATATCGTTCAATCGATCAAGTCGCACGGGCCATTCCTTTCAGCAGTTGCGCGAATCACCCTGGCGGATGACGGGAGCGTTTGGTATCAAATAGATTATATCAGTATTCTGGGTAATTTGCACCAATATTTCGAATAACTGGTAGGAAAACGGCGGGCGTTTTTTTAAAAACGTCCCGGAGCGCGCGGCGCGCCGGGACGGGGAGATGTCGTATCAAAACAATACTTCGGTCCCGCGAGAGTGGAAGAACTGCATGAATTCCGCGTTCGGTTCGCGGTCCGTGACGACGACGTTGACTTTTTCAAGCGAACAGTAGGAAATAAGCGCGTCCCTGCCGAATTTCGTATGGTCGGCAAGCAGCACGATATGACGCGAGTTATTGCAGATCGCCCGCTTGATCTCGGCTTCGAAATACGTCGTGTTGGACATGCCGTTTTGTATGGAAACGCCGGTTGCGGCCATAAACGCCGTATGGATCGCGAGGGTGTCTATGATATTCAGAATGGATTGGCCGACGAACGAACTGGTCGATTGGTTGAAAACGCCGCCGAAGGAAATCAGGCTGATTTCCTTCAGGCTTGAGGCGGCTACCATGGCCGGCAAACTGCCCGTCAGCAGGGAAATGCCTTTGTGATTATCCAGATAGGGGAGCACCTTCGGCGTTGTGGAACCGGAATCCAGATAGATCGTGGAGTTGTCCTCCAGAATCGTGGAGGCGAGCTCCCCGATCCGCTTTTTCGCCTCGATATTCAACTCGCTCCGAACCAGCGACGGGACGAGCTCTTCTCGCTTGCAGGCCGCTGCGCCGCCGTATACCTTCGCGACGAATCCGCGGTCCTCAAGCATATCGAGGTCGCGCCTGACGGTATTCATGGAGACGTTGAAATGGTTCATGAGTTCCGTAAGTGTTACGGTGCCGCGCCGGATGATATACTGCTCCATCGAAGATAGACGAAACGCCCTCATCATAAAGGCAATCCCCTCCCAACAAAGTTACTTAATTGCATATGTGGCATGCCGCCCAAAGCGGCGAACGTCTCCGGGTTATCGGATATAAGTGCCGCCATTTACGTCGATTGTCGCGCCGGTGATAAAGGACGCTTCGCCGGATGCAAGGAAACATACGGCGGCCGCGATTTCTTCGGGCTCGGCGATGCGGTGCAGGAAGGAACGCGATTTTTGCAATTCCATGACCTCGGGCGTATAGGCTTTCGCCATTTCGCCGTTCACCGTGGAAGGGCTGACGCAATTTACGGTGATGTTATATGGCGCGAGCTGTCTGGAGAGGCCTTTTGCAAGGGCGAGCATACCGCCCTTGGAGGCGGAATACGACATGCTGACGTTGAAACCGCCCATCAAACCCGCGATGGACGCAATAAAGACGACGCGCGGGTCCGTTCCCTGCTTAAGATAGGGAAGCGCTTTTTGTACGGCGAAGAACGCGCTGCGCAGATTGACGGACATCACTTTGTCCCACTGCTCCAGGGTGGTGTCTTCCACGCTTGTGGTGTACAGAATCCCGACGCAGTGCACGACCACATCCAAAGAGCCGAACGTATCGAACGTCGCCTTGGATGCATTCTCAATTTCCTGAAGATTTGCGACATTTACGGCGAAGGAAGCCGCGCGGTATCCTTCCTTAACGAGGCGGTCAGCCGCTGCGGATACTTTTTCTGCGTTGATATCCGCCAGCATCACGCTGTACCCCTGGTCGCAGAGCTTACGCGCGCAGGCGTTGCCGATTCCCTGCGCGGAACCGTATACGAGAGCTGTTCTTGAAGACATAATTCATCGATCCCCTTTGATAAAATTGTGAAGTTTTGCACAGACACTATCAAAATGTATTCGAATAATACCATAAATACATCAGAAATACAAGCAAATGAACTAAAAGTTGTACCAAAATTACTAAGTAATGAGTATATTGGCAAAAAACTATTGACCATATTGATAATATTTAGTATTATGACCACGCAAAAAGCAAGTTTAATTAAATGTTGATCACAATCTTAATAAATCTTAGCGAATCACAGAACGAACGGAAACTTTTTGTAATATCGTGATTATAATACAAGCTATTCAAGGTGAAAGATGACAGTTTTCCACTAAAATATGCAACTAAATGACGGAAAATAGCCCCCCGTATCCATATGCGAGGGAAAAGCATACAAGCAGTTTCTCAAAAATTGCGGATAATCGATGCGGGACAGAGGAAAAATGAGTGCGGACGGCGAACGGACGCGGATAAAGTTTCTTTAACGAAAGGACACGGGATGAACACGACAAACCCAACCGTTATAAAGGGAAAGAATGTTCAGATCTGGATGTGCGGCGGGTCCGCGGGCGAAACGCTCGCCGTGCGCGGCGAAGGCCCTGCTTACGCGTCGTTCAGCGGTGCGGAAGAAAACGGCGTGAAATACTGTGTGCTTTCACATGAAAACAGGCTTGCGCTGAACGAATGCGTTCCGTGGACGAAACCTTCGGCGTTGGGTACGGACGGGATTACGATCGGGCTCGGCGACCGCACGGGGCTTTTCGGCGCCGCGCAACTGGAGGCGATCGAGAAATCGGAAGCCAGGCCGGTCCTGGCGCAGCAGAGCCTGCGGGAGCTGTCGCTGACGGGGAGGACGTACCAGGACGTTATCGACTGCGCGTCTTTTGCGGTTTTCAAACGTGGATGGACGAAGGGATGGGGAGCCGACGGCGATCATCTCAAGCGCTTCGAGGCGATTGAAAATGCCCTGAACGCCGGGTGCAGCATGATTACGCTGGACTGCAGCGAAGTGCTGAAAAAGGCGCCGGCGAACCCGGCGGCGCTGGAAAAGGCATACGGCGAATTCGACAGGCATCTCCGCGCCGATTACGAGGCCCTTTACCTTAAAAACGGGAACGCCTGCCCGCAGGGCGTCGCATTCACGAAGGAATCGCTGATGAAAAGCGCTTTGGTCTATCATGACGCGATCAGCCTCGCAATGCGCGTGTACAACGAATTGATCGAACCGCTCGAACGGAAAATCGATTTTGAAATTTCGCTTGACGAGACGGAGGAAGTGACGACCTATGAAGGGCACTGTTTCGTTGCGAGCGAGCTTAAGCGTCACCGGGTGGCGATCACCAGCCTGGCGCCGCGCTTTGTAGGGGAGTTTCACAAGGGCGTCGACTACAAGGGAAGCGAAAAGGCGTTTTCGGAAAACCTGCGCGTTCACGCGGCGATTGCGAAGCGCTTCGGATATAAAATCAGCATTCATTCCGGCAGCGACAAGTTTTCGATTTTTCCCATGGTGGCGGAGATTACGGAAAAACGGTTCCACCTAAAGACGTCCGGCACCTCCTGGCTGATGGCGGCAAAGGCGATTGCGGAACTCGATCCGCAGCTTTACAGGGAGATGCACCGCTGTGCGCTGAAGCATTTCGAGGAAGCGCGCGCGTATTATTTCGTGCATGCCGACCCGGCGAAGGTGCCGGACGTCGCAACGCTTTCGGACCGGCAGCTTCCCGTGCTTTTCGATGCGGACGACAGCAGGCAGCTGATTCATATCACATACGGGTTCATGTTTTCGGACCCCGCGCTGAAAGAACGTATCTTCTCGGCGCTGAAAGCCAACAAGGAGAAGGCGGACGACGTGGTCCGCGCAAACATTTTAAAGCACCTAAACGCATTGCGGATAACGAAGGCACTATAAAAGTTTGATGTTCCGGTTGAAACCGGAGCGAAGGAGGCATGTTATGAGTGTATTGACGCTTTCGGGAAGGGTTGCCCTGGTGACGGGTTCTGCCCAGGGAATGGGTTTTGCCACGGCAAAGCTGATGAGCCAAAATGGCATGAAGGTCGCAATGGTCGACTATTCCAAGGAACGGCTCGACAAGGCGGTCGCTTCCCTGAATGAGCTGGGCGGCGAGGAAGCCTACGGCGTGGTCTGCGACGTTTCGGACGACAAAGAGGTTGAGAAAGCCGTCGAAAAAGCGGGCCGACATTTCGGCAGACTGGACGTCCTTGTGAACTGCGCCGGGATTTTAAGCAGCACGAAGATACCGGATATCACGCGCGAGGAATGGGACAGAGTCCTTTCCGTGAACCTTTCCGGCGCATTCTTTATGATCCAGAAGGCGCTTCCGTACCTGCAGAAGAGCAAATGTCCGCGGATCGTCAATGTGTCTTCAACGGCCGGCCGTGGCGGCGGCGTAGAGAATTCCATGAGCTATTCCGCATCGAAAGGAGGGTTATGCGCCATTACGCGCGGAATCGCCCGCCAGCTTTCCCCGTATCACATAACGGTCAACGCCGTGTGTCCCGGACCGACCAGAACGCCGATTACCGACGCGTATACGCCTGAACAGCTTGCAAAGCTCAACAGCTCCAACCTGGTTGGCAGACTGGGGGAGCCGGATGAAATGGCGGCGGCGATTTGCTATCTGGCAAGCGAGGAAGCCGGGTACGTGACCGGCGCAATGCTGGATGTCAACGGCGGTTTTTGGATTGGATAAATTTAAAAGAACGTTTGAGTTTCAGAACAAAATTTGCGCGTGTTTGCGTGCGAAAAATAGAAAAGGAGAGAAATTGATGAAAAGACTGTTTACATTACTTCTTGCTTTGGCAATGATTCTTTCGATGGTTGCCTGCACCACGACGACGGGTTCCACGGACACGACGGACACGTCGGATACCACGGCTGCAACCGATACGACTGAAGCGAGCGCGACCGAGGATACGTCCGCTACGGAAAGCGAACCGATCAAAATCGGCTGGTACGGCCCGCTGAGCGGTTCGGCCGCATCCGTAGGCGTTTGCGGCGAAACCGCAGTCAAACTTGCTATCTCCCAGATCAACGAAGCAGGCGGCGTGCTGGGCCGTCAGATCGAGCTCTATGAGTATGACGACGAAGGCACCGCAGAAAACTCCGTCAAGGTCGTAACGCGTCTGGTTGAAGAAAACGGCGTTGTCGCCATCGTCGGTTCCCACCTGTCCGGTTCCGTTCTTGCAACGACCGACATTACCGAGGCGGCGCACGTTGTGCAAGTCGGCTGCGGCACGTCCAAGATCTGGACGAACATCGGCTTGCAGTACACTTTCCGCGGAACCGTCAACTCGGCTCTGTTTGTAGACGGCTGCTACGAAGCCATGGTCAAGATGGGGGCGACGAAGGTTGCGCTTATCTGCGCCGAGACCGAGTATTCCCAGACCGCTACCGACAGCCTGGCCAGCCTGATTGAAGCCGGCGGCGCAATGGAAATTGTCGACAGAGAAGAATGCACCACGGGCGACACCGACTATTCCGGCCAGATCATTAAGATGCTTGCTGCCGAACCCGATGGCGTTTGGGTCGTCGCCGGCGGCGAAGACGTTGGCAAGATCGTCAAGCAGCTTCGCATGAAGGGCTATGACGGATATATCTATGGCATCGAACCGTTTGCCGACAAGCAGCTCAAAGAGATCGCCGGCGAGTATGCGGACAACGTTATCTTCTCCTGCTGCTACTTCGTACCCGATTCGATCGACGACGCTCTGTCCGATGCAGAGAAGGATTTCCTCACCGCTTACTATGACATGTATGAAAAACTGCCGGATTCGGAAGTTGCCTACCGTGCGTACGACGCTATGAACATTCTGGCCCAGGCAATCGAAATTGCGGGCTCCACGGATGGCGACGCGATTCGCGATGCGATCCTGACCAACACGTTCACGGGCATTGCGGGCACCTTCGATTTCTCGGATGGCTCCGGTGACGGCATCATGTTCGGCACGAACTATATCATCGTAGACGGCAAGACCATTAAGCTCGATGATTACCAGGGCTAACATTCGGTTCTGATTTTCTCTGAGATGGTCGGGGCAGAATCCGGGTATCGGTTCTGCCCCGGCAAGCATTTGGCTAAGCGTTTTTAGTCATAGAAAGGAGTTACAACAGCCACATGGTATTGTCACTAATTATCAGTGCGCTTGTGATCGGCAGCGTATATGGCCTCATAGCACTTGGATACAGTCTGATCTATTCTGCTTCAGGGCTGATGACATTCTGCCAAGGTGAACTGCTCATGTTCGGGGCGTTTATTGGCCTCACCTTTTATCGTTATTTGGCGTGGCCGTTCTGGATAGCCCTGCTTGTCAGCATGCTGATTATGTTTATTCTCGGTATGCTGATCGAGCGACTGTTGATCCGCACGATTCTAAGCAAACACGCACAGACGATTTACGTTGTCCTCGCGACGATTGCGCTCGGCATTGTACTCAAAAATGCCGCGCAGCATCTGTGGGGCACGACCGCCGTTCAGTTCCCGACGATTTTCGGCGTCGATTTTATCAACGTTATGGGAACCAATGTGCAGCCCGAGGCATTCGTGTGCATCTTTTTATCCATCGTAGTCATGGTTGTGATCCATCTGTTCATGAACAAGATGAAGTTTGGAACATCCATGCGCGCGGCCGCGATGAATCCGCTTGCCGCCCGTTCGGTTGGTATCAACGTCGGTTTGACGACCGGCGTGACCTGGGGATTGTCCGCCTCGCTCGCCGGGCTTGCAGGTATCCTGCTCGGGCCGGTTCAGGGTGTTAGCATCATGATGAGCACGACGATCGGTACGAAAGCGTTCGCTGCCGCCGTGGTCGGCGGGTACGGCAACATGTACGGCGCGATCCTGGGCGGCGTCATCATCGGATTCGTTGAGACGTTCGGTGCTGCTTACGTCACGTCTTCCTACAAGGATTTTATCACCTATGGCATTTTGGCTTTGTTCATGATCTTCATGCCGCGTGGAATCCTTAAGGGCGACGTGTACGAGAGCTAACGCAGAAACGGGGGTAACGATTATGAAATTCATTAAAAAGATAAAACCTGAAATCTGGGGAATCCTGTTTCTGTGTCTCGTTTTTTTGCTGATCAGCAAAAATGTCTACTATATCACGCTGTTCGTATTTTGCGGCATTTATATCATAGCCGTGTCGGGACTCGACGTTTTGTTCGGCTATTCGGGACAGATTTCCCTGGGACATGCAATGTTTTATGCAACGGGAGCGTATACTTCGTCGCTGCTTGCGCTGCAGGGGGTTCCGGTATGGATCGGGATCTTCGCCGGCATCGCGGTGTCGATTCTGCTTGCCGCCGTCGTGGCGATTCCCGCTTCGAAACTCGTTCACCAGTTCCTTGCGCTTCTGACCATCGCTGTGGGAAACATGGTTTACGTGTTCCTTTCGAAAGCGAAAGTGACCGGGGCCATGACAGGCGTGAAGAACATTCCGGACCTGTCCATCTTTGGCATCATGCTCGATACGAAGCTGAAGTTCGGCATTTTTATGCTCGTGATGATCGTGCTGTTCCTGTTTATCAAATCGCGCATCATCAATTCCTCGACAGGCCGCGCCCTCATGGCGATTCGCGAAGACGTGGTCGCGGCGGACGGCATCGGCATCAATGTCCGCAAGTACAAGATACTGGCGTTTATCATCAGCGCGGTGTTTACGTCCTTTGCCGGCAGCATGTATGCACATTTTGTCGGGTATATCAGCCCCGACGGATTCACGGGCACGCAGTCGATCCTGCTTCTGACCATGCTTTTGTTCGGCGGAGCGGGGAATATGGTCGGGCCGATCTGCGGCGCGGTGGTCATCACGATCATGAACGAGACGCTGCAGGGGTTCAGCACATACAAAACCCTGATCTACGGCATCGTCATCCTTCTGGCGATCCTGTTTATGCCGCGCGGGGTGTTCGGCTTGGTTCAAGATATTATCAGAAAGATAAAATCCTCTTTCGGAAGGCCGGTGAAGAAGAATGCTGAAAATTGATCACGTAACCATGCAGTTCGGCGGCCTCACAGCAATCGACGATGTCAGCTTTGAGGTAAACGACGGGACCATTTTCGGTTTGATCGGTCCGAATGGCGCGGGCAAAACGACCATGTTTAATATTGTCAGCGGCGTTTACAAGCCTGTCAATGGGAAAATCTACCTTCAGGATCAGGATATCACGGGATTGAAGCCGTATCAGATCTGCAGCAAAGGGATTGCGCGCACCTATCAGAATATCAACCTGTTCAGGACGCTCACCGTTTTGCAAAACGTTCAGATCGGCTGCCACAAGAACCTGAAATCCAACCTGTGGACGAACCTTATCCGCACGCCCGCACAGCGCCGCGAGGAAAAAGAACTCGTGGAAGAGTGCATGAAGCTGCTGGAGTTCGTCGGGCTTTCTGAAAAAGCGGACTATATGTCGACCAACCTTGCCTACGGCGAACAGCGCCATCTGGAAATTGCAAGGGCGCTGGCGTCCCGGCCGAAGCTGCTGCTGCTGGACGAGCCGGCCGCGGGCATGAACACGACGGAAAAAAAGGAACTGGCCGAGCTGATTCGGAAAATAAACGATATGGGCATCACGATCCTGCTTGTTGAGCACGATATGAAACTGGTCATGAACGTGACCGGGGAAATCAGCGTTCTGGATTTCGGCAGGAAGATCGCGCAGGGCACGCCGGATGAGATTCAGGCGAATCCCGAAGTAATCGAGGCTTATTTGGGAGGTGGAGTAAATGGCAACTGAAAAAGTGCTAGAGCTGAATAATTTCAGCTACCATTACGGGCACGTTCGAGCCGTCGATAAGATTTCCTTATACGTCAATCAGGGTGAGATCGTCACGCTGATCGGCGGAAACGGAGCGGGCAAATCCACGACCCTGAAGGCGATTTCCGGACTGATCCGCGGCGGACAGAGCGGCAGCATCAAGGTGGAAGGCAGAGAGATCATAGGCCTCAGCGCGCATAAAGTCACCGGGCTGGGCATCGCGCAGTGCCTCGAAGGGCGTCAGGTCTTTTCGCACCTGACCGTTCGGGAAAACCTGCAGATGGGCGCGTTCCTCCGCAAGGATGTAAAGGAGATCAAAGAGGACTTCGATTATGTATTCGATCTCTTTCCCCGGCTGCTCGAACGCGAAAAGCAGCTTGCGGGCACGCTTTCCGGCGGCGAGCAGCAGATGCTTGCTGTTGGAAGGAGCCTGATGATGCGGCCGAAGCTCCTGCTGATGGACGAACCGTCCCTCGGGCTCGCGCCGATCATTGTGAGCGAAATCTTTGAGATTGTCAAAAAGATCAACGAGGGCGGCATGACGATCCTGCTTGTGGAGCAGAACTCCAATGCGGCGCTGAGCGTGGCGGACCGCGGTTACGTGATTGAGACGGGACATATCGTTATCACGGATTCTGCGGTAAACCTGCGTAACAACGAGGAAGTTAAAAAGAGTTATCTCGGGCTTAGCTGACGATTTGGGGGTAAAAAAATGAGCAAATGGAAATACGGCGTCTCCTGTGCGGAGACTTCGCCGATGACCGCGCCGCTGCCGCTGGCGGGCGACTTGTACGACTGCATGGAAAAGGCGGCGGCCTTCGGATACGACGGCGTTGAATTCCATACGCGCGAAACTTACGAACTGGACCTCGCGAAAATCAGAAATATCGGCGCGGCAAGTGGCGCAAAAATATGCTGCATCGTAACGGGACGGCTGTATACGCAGGGCGGACATGGATTGCTCGATGAAGACCCCGAAAGCGAAAAGGCCGCCATTTCGGGTATGCGGCGGTACATCGACATGGCGTCCGAAATCGGCGCAGACGTGGTGATCGGCTGGGCGAAAGGGGTGGTCCCGCCGGAAGGGGACCGCGCGGCATACATGGACCGGCTTGCGCGCAATCTGAAGGAACTGGACGTCTATGCGGGGGCCAAGGGGCCAAGACTCCTGCTGGAAGTGATCAACCACTATGAAACGAACATTTTCAACACTGCCGCGGAAACCTTGGCGTTCATCCGGGGGCATCGGCTCGAGAATTGCTACGTCCATCTGGACACCTATCACATG